>JBEKHU010000284.1:0-5173 GCA_050012115.1 Bryobacteraceae bacterium
TCGAGAATCAGCTCGCGGCCCTCGGGGGCGGAAGCGGAGATGCGGAAGGCGTCCTCGACGCGCGCCGCGGCGTCTTCGAGATTATCCTCGCGCGTATAGTACAGGCGGCAGAGGACGCTGCCCTCCTCCACCCGCTGACCGACTTTGACCTCGAGGATGACGCCGACCGCGGGGTCGATGACACCATCCTTGGTGTCGCGGCCCGCACCGATGATGG
This sequence comes from Bryobacteraceae bacterium, assembly GCA_050012115.1. Classification (GTDB taxonomy): domain Bacteria; phylum Acidobacteriota; class Terriglobia; order Bryobacterales; family Bryobacteraceae; genus CAIVVT01. The sequence goes on from JBEKHU010000284.1 coordinate 218, forward strand.
TGGAAGCCAGACCAATCTCTTCGGCATCGATCGCGGAGACGTAGCCCGCGCGGGGGGCCGGAATTTCCATCGCGCCGGTGGCGTTGGGCAGCAGCTCGAACTTGTCGAGCACGGCGGGGTTGCCGCCTTGAGCGGCAATCAGCTCCTTCAATTTGCGGTATCCGGAGCCGTCGAGCAGGCGGCGCTGAGCGATGTCGCGCGCTTCGTCGAGCGTGGCGGCCACCTTGCCGAGGAAAATCATGCGGGCGGCCAGTTCGAGCGAGATCCGGGTGAGGTCCGCGGGACCGGCGTTCTGCAGCGTCTGCGAGACTTCCATGATCTCGAGCGCGTTGCCGATGGCGTAGCCGAGCGGCTGGTTCATGTCGGTCACCAAGGCCTGCGCGCGGAGGTCGGCGCGCCGGGCGATGGTAACCATCAACTGCGCCAGCCGGCGCGCATCCACCTGGCGCTTCATGAACGCGCCGGCACCGACCTTGACGTCGAGCACCAGGGCGTCGAGCGTCAGGGAGAGTTTCTTGGCCATGATCGAGGCGGCGATCAGCGGGATCGACTCGATGGTGGCCGTGGTGTCGCGAAGCGAATAGAACTTGCCGTCGGCGGGCGTCACCGCGGGACCCTGCCCGATGACGGCGAAGCCGATCTTGGCGAGTTGCTCGCGGAACTCGTCGACGCTCAAGTCGGTGCGGAAGCCGGGCACCGATTCGAGTTTGTCCAGAGTGCCGCCGGTGTGACCGAGCGCACGGCCGGAGATCATCGGCACCTTGACGCCGGCTGCAACCGCCAGCGGCGCCGCGATCAGACTCGTCTTGTCGCCGACACCGCCGGTGGAGTGCTTGTCGACCTTGGGGCCGGGGACCGAACTCAGATCGATCTTCTCGCCGGAAGCGATGAAGGACTCGGTCATGGCGGTGCACTCCCGGTCGCTCATGCTCTGGAAGTACACGGCCATGAGGAAAGCGGCCATCTGGTAGTCGGGAATCTCGCCAGCGGCGTAACTTTCTACCAGCCAAGTAATCTCTTCGGGGGCCAGTTCCTCCCCGTTGCGCTTCCTCTGGATGAGGTCTACAGTACGCATTTTCAATCTGTTAGCGTATCACTTCGGCGAAGCGCCCGTAAAGTAGACGACAGGCTTGGTGATGGCGGGAACACTCTGATTCTACTGCATTTTCGGGGGAAAAGGCTCACTCGGGAGGCTGAATTTCCGGCATCGGATAGCGGTGGCGTCCTTGGAAGATCTCATCGAACAGGGCGATCAGCTCATCGTGAATCGGGCCGTTGGTCACGGCGATGTGGCGTCCGCGCAGGCTGACCGGGCGACCTTTCATGTCCGTGGTGCGGCCGCCCGCTTCGCGGATCAGCAGCAGGCCGGCGGCCATGTCCCAGGGGTTCAAACCGAATTCCCAGAACCCGTCCAGCCGCCCGCAGGAGACGAAGGCGAGGTCGATCGCAGCCGAGCCGCCGCGCCGGACTCCGTGGGTGCCCATGGCGGCCTGATGGAAGAAGTGGACGTTGACGCTCTCGTGCCGTTTGCGCGAGGGGAAGCCGGTGGAAAGCAGCGCATTCTCGAGTTTCAAGACATGGCTGGTGTGGATCCGCCTGCCGTTGAGATAGGCTCCGCCGCCGAGTTCGGCCGAGAACAACTCCTGGCGCAGCGGATCGAAGATCACGCCGCAGATCGTCTCGCCGGCGCGCTCCAACGCCAGCGTGACGTTGAACATTGGATAACCGTGGGCGAAGTTGGTCGTGCCGTCGAGCGGGTCGACGTACCACTGGTATTCGGAGGAGTGCTGCCGCTGGCCGCCCTCTTCACCCAAAATCGAGTGCGAGGGGAAGAGCGTGCTGAGCCGCTCGACGACGAGCGCTTCGCTGGCGCGGTCGGCCTCGGTCACAAGGTCGTACTTGTCCTTCAGCTCATATTGAACGCCGCGATGGTAGAAGCCGGCCAGAAGGGCGCCGGCTTCGCGGGCGATGTCGCAGGCGGATTCCAGGAATTGGGCCATGGGAGTGAAGCTCAGAGTTCGGCGATGTAGCGGATGTCGTGCTTGAAGACGAACAGGTTCGGGCCGTCCTGGCGAGTGAGCCGCAGGAATTCGACGTCCCAGTATTCGACCGTGCCCGTGTACTCTTCCCCCGAAACGAGCCGGAGGCGCACCGTGACCGCCTCCTCGACCAGACGAGCGAGATAATTCGGTTCTTCAAAGGTTTGCGCAGGCGCCTTGGACTTGGGCATGTCCCGTGATCCTTTATGGTAGCGCGGCGGCTGGTCCGCGGTGGGAGACGTGGCCTGCGGCGACAGAATGGAAGGCGAGCGGATTGTTACAAATCGTTGACAGTTTGACGACAGGTGCTTAAAGTTGAATCGGGTGGCAGTCCTGCTCTGTGGGGATTGGTGTGTCCTGATCCCAGGGGTGCGGTGAGTCCTTTCTAAGTCTGGGAAGAGGTTTTTGCTCACGCGGAGGCATGGAAAGGAAAACTCGATGACCCACAAAGTGAACGCAGTTGGGGGCGTCTGCAGATCGTTCGCGGGTGGGGAGAAGTGGTATCTGAAGGTTGTTCACGGAGCGTTCCGCATCTTCCAGGCAGTGGAGCACCTGATGAGAAGGTTTCTGGAGGTGGACCCGATCTATCCTTGCCGACACTGAACGAGATAGAGGCGTCCAGTCCTGAATCGCGAAATATTCTGTCGGAAACGGAAATACTGAAGATTGGTCCAAGAGAGCCGGCTGTCCGGCTCTTGTTGTTTATGTGGGCTTCCCATGGATCAAAGTCCGGGCAAGTCGCCGCTGAATCCCCTCGCAGGGAATCTGCATATTCCCATCTTCAATGTCCTAATCCGCAGTGTGATTGCTGCAAGAAGAGGCCGCCGTTGAAACCGCGAATTGCAGATAGAACCGCGCACCAGGCCGGGAGTTTCCTCTCGGTTCGACACACCTTGTGAGCCACGGGGATAGACTACCTGGATTGAGTGCGCGCCGCGGGCCGGCTCACGCTCCCAGGAAATCCTTCCATGCCCCAATGCCCTCGCAGTTATGCCGCATCAACGCCCGATATCCGTCGCGGGGAGCAAGGGGATCAAACAGCAGATGCCGTCCGACGCGCGCAATTTCTAGCACATCGTCTACAGGCGCGCGCCAGTAGGCCGGCGCCCAGCAGATGGCATCGGAAACCACCGACGGCACGCCCTCGGCCACGCCGTCCGCTGTCACCATGTTGAAGCTCTCGGTGTAGCTGCAGTTGATCAGCAGATTCATCCGCGCCACGGTCTTGCGGTGGTCGTGCCAACTGGACCAGCCCGCCTTCACGATCGTGGCGTGCCTGGTGATTGCGTACATCTCCTCGATCGCGCGCAGAATTCCGCCGCCGCCTTCATCGCGGCCGCTGTTAATCCAGAACTCCAGGTCCACACCGAGCACGCGCGAGATCGTCAGCGCCGCGCCCGCCGCGGACATCAGGTTCTTCAGAGGCCGAGTCGCTCCGAAAGCCCCCACGCGGAGCAGGTCACCGTGGAATGGCTGCCTGAGGCGCTCGATCTCACCCTCGAGGAAATACAGGTTCGGCAGGTAGGTGAACGGGGAGCCGAACGTCTCGCTCGCCCAGTCGACGAACTTGCGGCTGTTGCCGGCGACGTGGAAATTGGCCGTGCCGCGCTGCACCTCCATGGCTGCGCCGACCAGTTTCACTCCATTCGCATCCGCCTGCAGAAACCCCACGTTGCTGTGGCAGTTCATGGCGTACCAAACTGGAAGAAATAGGCCTTGTGAAGTCAAAGACTTACGGGCTTTGTTTTTCACTGCGCGAACTGCTGCGCAAGAATTCGAGTTAAGGTGGTGCCATGCCCAAGCCAAAACCGCTGATCATCTTCAGACGCCACACGCCGGACTGCCCGCACCGCAAGGACGGCGTCCGCTGGCTCAAGTGCGATTGCCCGTGCCATGTCTACGGAACGCTGCCGGATGGTCGCCGGATCCGTCAGGGACTCGGGACGCGCGATTGGAGTCGCGCACTGCGCATCGTCGATCTACTCGACCGCGGCGAGATGACGATCGCGCCCGTCGAGCGCCGCACCATCGAGGCCGGCATCAAGGCCTACGTCGAGGATTGCCAGCGCCGCGGGCTGCAGCAGAGCACCACAGAGGCATACGGTCCCACGCTGGCGCAGTTGGCCGACGCGTTGGGCGCGAAGGCGATTGAGGACGTCACTGTGGAGGACGTGGCCGCGTGGCATGCCGCGCTCCGGCGCCAGGGCGGCAAGCCGCTGAAGCCCCGGACGCAGGTCAAAATGCTGATCATCGTCCGGTCACTGTTCAACTTCTTCCGCGATCGCGGATGGATCTCGAAGAACCCGGCCTCGGCCGTGAAGCTACCGAAGACGCCAGTCGGCGGCGCGACTGAACCGCTCACGCCGGTTGAGGTCCGTAAGATCCTGGCCGGCCTCGAGGATCGCGCCCACCACGGCGATCTGGCCGTGCTCCGACTGCGCGCGCTCGTCCCGCTGCTCTTGAACTCCGGCCTCCGGATCTCCGACGTGGCCGCGCTGCGGCGCGATCGCATCGACTGGAAGACGCGGCACCTGGTCCTGCGCCAGCAGCAGAAGACGGGGGTGCCCGTGACGATCCTGCTGCCCGAGGCGGTGATCATGGCTCTGGACAAATTGCCCGAGACTCTGTTCGCGAACTTGGGTGAGGAAAGCAGGACCACGGTGCGGCGGCTCCAGCGGTTGCTGATCAACCTCGGAGATCGCGTCGGCGTGCACTGCGCGCCGCATCGCTTTAGGGATTGCTTCAGCGTGACGCTGCTCGGTCAGGGCGTCGACATCCGGGTCGTGCAGAAGCTACTCGGCCACACGAGTCTGCAAACCACCGAGGCCTACTACGCCGCGTTCATGCCGGCCCAGCAGCGCCTCCTCGACTCGGCGGTACAGAAGCTGAATTACGACGACGCCGCGCCCATCGCCAT
>JBEKHU010000285.1:0-5169 GCA_050012115.1 Bryobacteraceae bacterium
TGCGGGCGCTTCGGGTGACGCGCCAGCTTGACCCGCCGCCAGGCCGGACTGGCGGCCTCCAGGCTGCGCAAATGTGCCAGTTCAGCCTGCATTTGGGTCAGCCGGGAGCGATCCTCGGCGCTTTCCGGCTGCAACGCGGATATCTCGCGCTCCAGTTCCTCAATGCGCGGCATGCTGGACTGGTCTGCCATATCTCCCCTCCGCGGCCCCGGCCGGCGCCGGGTGCGGATCCATCTACGAGGCTAGCACTTCAATCGACTCCGGTCCGCAGATCCGCTCCACCTCGGCCCGGAATTCCCGGTCCGGCTGGACGCGCGCCGCCACATCCAGCAGCACCATGAAGTCGCGCGTCTTTTCCAGCTTCAGGCGCACCCAGGTCTCGCCGGGCTTGCGTTCGAACAGGCCGCGCAGCGCGCTCGCCCGTCCGGCGCCGCCGCCCACGCGCACGCGGATCGCGATCAGGCTCGGCAGGCTCACCCGCGCCTGTTCCAGCGGCACGATCTCCTGCACGTTCAGTTTGACCGAGCCATCCTCCTCGGGCATCGCCTTGCCGCGCACCAGCACCGCCCGGTCCTCCTCGATTTCCTTCTCCAGCAGCGCGTAGCGCCCGGCGAAGATCAGCGCCTCCGTGGAGCCGGTCCAGTCTTCCAACTGCGCCACGGCCCACTGCTTCTGCTCCTTGTTGCGCCGCCGCGTGATGCCGGTCAGCAGCCCGCACACCGTGACTTCCGTCCCGCGTTCGACCCCCTCCAGGCTGTCGCTTGCGTGCGTCGCCAGCTCGCCCACCTTCCACCGGTATTCGTCCAGCGGATGGCCGGTGACGTAGAATCCGATCGTCTCCTTCTCCCCCTTCAGCTTGGCCCGCGCGTCCCATTCGGGCACCTTCGGATACTCTCTCTCCGGCGCGCTGCCGGAGCCCGCCTCCAGTAACTCCCCGAACAATCCCGCCTGGCCGCTGTCGCGATCCTTGCGCGCCCGCTGCCCGGTCTCCATGCATTCGTCGATCACCGCCATCTTCTGCGCGCGGCTGCCCGGCAGACTGTCCATCGCGCCGGCCTTGATCAGGCTCTCGATCACGCGCCGGTTGACCGCGGCCAGGTCCACCCGTTCGCAGAAGTCGTCCAGAGAGACGAACGCCCCCTCCCGCTGGCGCGCCTGGACGATGGTCTGCACCGCCCCCGCGCCCACGTTCTTCACCGCCCCCAGGCCGAAGCGGATCGCCTCGGCCGCGGGCGTGAAGTTCAGGTCGGAGGCGTTCACGTCGGGCGGCAGAATCGCGATGCCCAGGTCGCGGCACTCGTTGATGTACTTCACCACCTTGGCCGTGTTGCCCGTTTCCGACGTCAGCAGCGCGGCCATGAACTCCACCGCGTAATGCGCCTTCAGATAGCCCGTCAGGTAGGCCAGGTATCCGTACGCCGCCGAGTGCGATTTGTTGAACCCGTAGCCCGCGAACTCCGCCATCAGGTCGAACAGCTTCTCGGCCTTCCGCGGCGGGTGGCCCAGCTGCGCCGCTCCGCTCAGGAAGCGCTGCCGCTGCTTGTCCATCTCCTCGGCGTTCTTCTTGCCCATCGCCTTGCGCAGGATGTCGGCCTCGCCCATGCGGTAGCCGGCCACGCGCTGCGCGATCTGCATCACCTGCTCCTGGTACAGGATGATGCCGTAGGTCTCCTCGAGAATCGGCTTCAGTTCGGGCAGCTCGTAGGTCGCCTGCCGCCGTCCGTGCTTACGGTCGATGAAATCGCTGACCACGCCGCCCTTGATCGGCCCCGGCCGGTACAGCGCGTTCAGCGCGATCAGGTCCTCGATGCGCTCCGGCTGGTAGCGCCGCAGCACGTCCTTCATCCCCGTCGACTCGAACTGGAACACGCCGCTCGTCAGGCCCAGTGAGAAGATCCTGCGGTAGGTGTCGGGGTCGTCCAGCGGCAGCTCCTCCAGGTCCAGCTCGATGCCGCGCATCTGTTTGATCAGCGCCAGCGCTTCGTTGACAATCGTCAGCGTCGTCAGGCCCAGGAAGTCCATCTTCAGCAGGCCGAGCTTTTCCAGCCACTGCATGTCGTACTGGGTGACGATTTCGTCCTTGTTCGTCTTGTAGAGCGGAACCAGCTCCTTCAGCGGCTGCGGCGAGATCACCACCCCCGCCGCGTGCACGCTGCAGTTGCGCGCCATGCCCTCCAGCCGCAGCGCGACGTCCAGCAGCTCCCGCACCCGCGCGTCGCCGGCCGCGGCCTCGTTGAACGCCGGCTCCTGCGCCAGCGCCTCGGGCAGCTTAATGTTGAGTTGATTCGGGATCAGCTTGGTCAGCTTCTCCGTCTCCGAATAGCTCATCTCCAGCGCGCGCCCGACGTCCTTCAACGCCTGCTTGGCCCCCAGCGTGCCGAAGGTGATGATTTGCGCCACCTGCTCGCGCCCGTATTTCTCCGTGACGTACTGAATCACTTCCCCGCGCCGGTTCGTGCAGAAGTCCACGTCGATGTCCGGCAGGCTGATGCGCTCCGGGTTCAGGAAGCGCTCGAAAATCAGCCCGTACTGCAGCGGGTCGATGTTGGTGATGCCCATCGCGTAGGCCACCAGCGATCCCGCCGCCGAGCCCCGCCCCGGCCCCACCGGAATCCCTTTCGATTTGGCATGCCGGATGAAGTCCCACACGATCAGCAGGTAGCCCGAGAACTTCATCTGCTGGACCAGCGCGATCTCCGTCTCCAGGCGTTCTTCATACTCCTGCGGGCGGTGCTTCAGCCGGCCCTGCGCCGCCATCTGCTCCAGCCGCCCGCGCCGGCGCTCGAAGCCCTGCCGCGCCACCCACGCGAAGTACGTGTCGATCGTGTGCTCGGTCGGCACCTCGAACTTCGGAAACGGCTCCTTGATCTGTTCCAGCTTCACCTGGCAGCGCTGCGCGATTTCCCAGGTCCGGTCGAGCGAGTCTTCCACCTCGCCGAACAGCGCCATCATCTGATCGCGGTTCTTGACGAACAGCTCCTGCGTCGAGAATCGCAACCGCTTCTCGTCGTTCACCGTCTTGCCCGTCTGGATGCAGGTCAGGATGTCCTGCGCCCGCGCGTCGGACTGTTCCAGGTAGTGCGCGTCGTTGGTCGCCACCAGCGGGATGCCGCTCTCGGCCGACAGCCGGCACACCTGCGGCACCACCGCCGCGTCCTCGCTCATCCCGTGGTCCTGGATCTCGAGGAAGAAGTTCCCCTTGCCGAACAAGTCCTGGTATTCGTAGGCGTGCCGCCGCGCCTCTTCGTAGCGCTCCTGCAGAATCGACTCCGTGACCTCGCCCTTCAGGCATCCCGACAGCGCGATCAGCCCGCGGCTGTGCCGCGCCAGCAGGTCTTTGTCGATGCGCGGCTTGTAGTAGAAGCCCTCCAGGAATCCGGTCGAGACCAGGTTGATCAGGTTACGGTAGCCCTCCTGGTTCTCGCACAGCAGCACCAGGTGGTTGTAGCGGTTGGTCTCGTTCTTGATCGACCGGTCCTGCTGCGCCACGTACACTTCGCAGCCGATCACCGGGTGGATGCCCTTGTCCGTGGCCTTGGTGTAGAACTCCACCGCGCCGAACAGGTTCCCGTGGTCGGTCAGCGCGATCGCCGGCATGCCCTGCCGCTCCACCAGATCCATCAGTCGGCTGATCTCGCACGCGCCGTCGAGCAGCGAGTAATCGGAGTGGCAATGCAGGTGGACGAAGGGCTTGTCGCTCATGGGCTCCAAAGAAGCCCAGTATACGGGGATTGCGGGCGCTCGTGGATGTGGTAGGGACGGGCAGAGTCGAACTGCCGACCTACCGCTTAGGAGGCGGTTGCTCTATCCAACTGAGCTACGTCCCCACACCCGCTCGCGCCGGCGGCCTGTCTTGATTGTAGCCGGGATCGCGCGCCGCATCACGACCGCCGCGGCCGAACATCCGCCCTGGTCCTGCGCCTCGCACCGGTCAGCGAAACCGGGAAAGCCACCCTGCAGCCGCCGCCAAAACACCTCGCGCGCGGGGGACACCGAGGCCCACTCACTCTCCATCGACGGCCACTGCGCCCGCTGCCGAGGGGGACACCAAGGCGTCCGTCGAGGACGCCGTAGGTGTGTCCCCGCGCTTCCGCCGCGCCGCACAAACAGCGGCCAAACACCGTGCACGGCGAAACACGGTGAATGATCAATAAGTCCTTTAGAACACCGTAGATACACGGTGACGCACGGCGCGCCCGCAAAAATGCGCGGTTTAATTCGCGTAACTCCTTTACTTGCAACAGATGCACCGTGAAACACGGTGAACACCCCAAAATGCGCGTGTTAATGTTTCTAACCCCTTTGTTTGCCCCAGATCCACCGTGACGCACGGTGACCCGTGTTAATGTGCGTCAAAATGAACGGTGAATTTTCAATAAGTCCTGTCATTGCAACACATCCACCGTGACGCACGGTGCACGAAAAAACCGGTGTTTTTGCGGTAAAAACACGGTGAAACACGGTGTTTTCACGGTAAAAACACGATTCGCGCACCGTGGATCCACGGTGAAATCACTGTAAATCCCCGTTGGACCGCACGCGGAACCAATGCTGGAGCTATATGGAGCCAAGGCGAACGCGGAGCGAAAATACCCGTCTCCGGGATCGGCGGAAACGGACGCCTCGGTTTTGAAGTCGTTCGACAGCGAAATGACTTGGTACAAGCTGCCGCTTGCGCCTTGTCCTATGCATCACGATGCATTCCACTGAAGCCGTTATGGGATGTGTTCAATCTCAACATGACTCCAGTGCGCTTTCAGATACTCTGCCACAAGGCGACGGTGGCAGTGGTGGGGCTTCTCTTCACTACAGAGCAAACAGCCGCCGTCCAGCAGCTCTGGCGAGATCTTCTCCTCGACGCGCCGCGCTTTCATCAGGTCGAGAAACTGGCGTTCGTACAGGCTCCAATCGCCCTTGCGCTTTTTGTAAGCGTCGAGAATGTCCGCTGTTGGTGCAAGGTCCGGCACATGCACGTAATCGATATTGCAGATGGCCCTCGTGAAGAAGCGGAGATCGTCTCTCTTTGTGAAGCCAGCGAGCTGCGAGACGTTGTTCAGGCGAATGTCCACGAGCCGCCTTACTCCGGCGTCCTTCAGCCGCGCAAAGAACGTCTCCGCTGATTTTTTCGTAAAACCGATGGTGAAAATCTTCATTCCGCAGCACTCCGGA
>JBEKHU010000286.1:0-5168 GCA_050012115.1 Bryobacteraceae bacterium
CCCGCCTCCTCCCTGTGAGAAATGCGCGCTAAAACTGAATCCGACCGGGCTTGGAGAGATCTTTCGAATCGGCGAATTCTCCTCCTTCGCTCCTCCATCCCGATTTTGCGCAGGACCAGCTATTTGTGTTAAGTTACGCCTCCGTATGGCAAATGTCAATCAGGAATGCTGGCCCTAAGCAACAACCCTGCATTCTTGCTAGGATGCTTGCTGAGGCGTCGGCGGTGAAGCTCTGCTTCTCGATTATCCTGATGATTTCAGCGGGGTTGTCGCTCGCTCTCGACTACCTAGCGCCTTCCTCCGACTGGGTGTGTTGCGTTTTCGGCTTCTGCCGCGCGGATCAGCTCCACCCCGGCCCGTCATACAGACCGGAACGGACCGCGCCCGCCGACCTGAGACTGGCTCTGCGGTTGGATTCGGCCAATCCCTACCGCTGGGCCGAGTTGGGGCTAGCCCTCGATGAACAGGGTGGCCGGCCGAACGCCCAGCCGTTCTTCAGCCGCGCGACGGAATTGGGGTCCAACACACCGCCCGTCCTGATGGTCGCCGCGAACCATTACCTGTTGGACAACCAGCCGGACCGCGCCCTCGAGTTGGGCCAACAGGTCTTGTCCCTCACCGCTGATTTTGACGAACTGCTGTTCGCGACCTACGGGCAGCTGGGCCGCCCGCTCCACGACCTCCTCGGTACAGCCATCCCCATCGAGCGTCGCCCCGCCGCCGCCTGGTTGAAGTGGTTGATCCCGCGAGCGCCTGAGGCCGATCTGATCGAGACCTGGCGTTGGCTTCGCGAGCGCGGCTTCGCCGATGAGGCCGTCACCGGCAGCGTGCTCCAGGAGCTTTGGAAGCGCTCTTCCTGCCAACAGGGAGTCCAACTCTGGGCCGAGTGGCTGGGGCCGCAGCGCGGTGACTATCTGCGCCCGGAATTGCTCTACAACCGCCGCTTCGCTACCCCCCCCCCCCCCAGCCCCTTAGATTGGACCAACGAGCCTGATCCGTCAGTGGCAAAATTAACCCAGGTCGGCCTGCAATACACCTTCGATGGGACTGAGAACTTGTCCTATCGGGGCCTGCGCCAGATGGCCGCCGTCGCCCCCGGCGTTTACCGCTTCTCGGCTGTAGTAGAGAGCAAAGAACTCACCACGAATCAAGGCCTTAGCTTCCACGTATACGATTCTGTGGCGCCCGCTCGCCTGGATGCCGCCACGCCCATGGTGTCGGGCACCACGCCGCGTCACACCGTGGAAGTCGTCTTCAAGGTCACGGCCCCGGCCTGCGGCGTCGTGGTTCAGTTGGAACGCCACCCCTCCGAAAAGTTCGACAGCAAGATCGCCGGCAGCTTCACAGTCCACGAGGTCTCTCTCCGCCCACTGCCCTAACGTTCAGGCGGACGAGCGTGGCGGAGGCGCGCACCGGGGGAGGAGTGTCAGGGCGCGATCAGGGCAGCTTCATGCGCCGCACAATCTCCTGAAAGCGCGGAGTGTTGTGCAGACTTTCGAATTCCAGGTACCGATTGACATAGACCATGTTCGGATCGCGCATCTCGAACCCCTTTTCGAGCCATGCGAGGGCTTGCGCCTCATCCCCGGCCATCACATACAGCGTCGCAGCGTCAATTGGAATCACATAGGCATTGCGGGCCCGCGCCGCCAGTGTTTCCGCCGCGCGCCTCACCGCGCCCCGGTATCCCGATTGCGAATGCCCCTGCGTCAAGGCTTCCTGGATTTCACTGTCCCCGGCATAGTACGCTTTCCATTCCGCCAAAGACTCTTCATACATGCCCTTGCGGATGAGGAGGAATGCGAGGCTGCCGTGCACGTACTGAAGTCCTGAAGACGTCTTGAGCGCCTTGTGCCATTCGTCGAAGGACTCATCGTACCGGCCTACGATCTCCAACTCCCAAGCATGCCAGGCCTTCCACAAGCCGTTGAACGGGTCCAACTCCAGGGCGCGCTGCATCTGCGCCATCGCTTCCTCCGGGCGTTTCATGCACATCAGGTAGTGCGAGTATAGTGCCCGGGTATCGGGATGATTGGGATTGAGCGCGATCGCCCTCTTGAACTCTGCCTCGGCGCCGGGCCAGTCCCATTCGTAATAGTAGTTAACGCCAGCCAACGCATAATGCGCCTCGGCGAGTGTGTTGTCCAACTGCAGCGCCTTCAGAGCGGCCGCCTTGGCCTTCGGGCCAGCCTCACGCGGCGGCGCGTACCCCATCTGCTGGCGCACTAGCCAGACGAAGGCAATCCCCGCGTAAGCGGGTGCGTAATTGGGGTCTTTCTCCAGCGCCAGCTCGAAGTATCCGAGCGCAGTGCTGCAATCCTCTGGCGTGGTCGTGTAGGAGTGCTGCATGCCTTTGAGGTAGGCCTCGTATGCTTCGGGATTGACCGTCCGGGCACTCGCCAGCCGGGCCTCTTCATGCGGGTTGAGCTGGAGCCCGATCTCCCTGGTGATTGCCGTCACGACTTCGGCCTGCAACGACAGGACATCGCGCATCTCGCGTTCGTAGCGATCAGCCCACAATTGCTCGCCTGTCACGGGATTGATGAGCTGAGCGGTGACCCGCACGTGGTTGCCTTGGCGTTGCACCGCACCCGTGACAATGACATTCACGCCTAGCTCGTGCGCAATCTGTTGCAGTGACTTGCTAGTCTTCTGATAGCCCATCACCGACGCGCGAGCGATTACCCGCCGCAGGCCGCTCAGCTTGGCCAGATCCGTGATCAGGGCCTCGTGCATTCCCTCGACGAGGTAGTCCTGTTCCGGGTTGCCGGAGTAATTGGCCAGCGGCAAGACGGCCACCGAGTCATAGACCGGCGCCGCCGTTCCGCCGAACAGTCGATGCTTCAGGCCTCCGACGTCGAACGCCGCCACGATTCCCAGAACCATCGCGCCCACCGCCCCCACAGCTAGCCAGCGCCGCCGCGACAGCGCGCCCAGTCCGGTGAGCGTGGCGGCGGAGACGCTCACAGGCTGGCCCGCTTCCAGCGCAGCCCGCACTTCATCGCTGTGCTGGTAGCGCTGGGCAGGGTCCTTCGCCAGGCAGCGTTCGATCACGCTGCGCAGCCAAGCCGGCGGAGCAGGCCCGGTGCCGGACGGCAGCAGCGGCGGCGACTGGTTCAGAATCGCGGATACCAGCTCGAAAACCGTCTTGCCGTGGAAGGGGCGCACGCCCGAGGCCATCTCGTAGAGCACCACGCCCAGCGCCCAGATGTCGCTGCGCTCGTCGGCGGGCTGGCCCTGCAGTTGCTCGGGCGCGAGGTAGGCCGGGGTGCCGACCAGCGCGCCGGGGCCGGTCAGCGACTCCTGCGACTGCGCGGCGGCCTCCTCGGAAAGCTCCGCGCTCAGGCGCTTGGCCAATCCGAAGTCCAGCAGCTTGGCCCGTCCTTCGGGCGTGATGACCACGTTGGCGGTTTTCAGGTCGCGGTGGATGATGCCGTGGGCGTGGGCGTGCGCCAGGGCATCCGCCAGTTGAATTCCGAAGCGCCGCACCTGCTCGACCGGCAACGGTCCCGCGGCCAGCCGGGCCTTCAAGGTCTGGCCCTCGACCAACTCCATCACCAGGAAACCGACGCCGGAGGGTGTGGCGCCGACGTCGAAGAGCGTGCAGATGTTGGGATGATTCAGCGCGGAGATCGCCCGCGCCTCGCGCTCGAAGCGCTCGTTGAACTTGGCATTGCAGATCTTGATGGCGACGGGGCGGCCCAGGCGCGTATCCACGGCGCGAAAGACCTCGCCCATGCCGCCAGCGCCGAGCGGGGCTTCGATCTTGTACGGACCCAGTTGCGTGCCGGGGGTCAGTTGGGCGACGGTCGACGCGAGCAGGCTCTCGGCGCCCTCCCAGGCGGGACGATTCAGGGGCGAGTCGCCGCTGGCCTGGGCCAGCAGCGATTCGACCTCGCGCCGCAGCTCCCCGTCCGCGCCGCAGGCTTCCGCGAGGAACGCGTCGCGGGCTGCCGGCTCGCGCTCCAGCGCCGCGTGGTACAGATCCTCGATCTGTTTCCAACGTTCGGGGGTCATGACAAACGGACCCGAAAGTCGGGATCATTCTACTGCAATGGGGCGGCGGCGACCAGCGTGCCGGATGCGCGGTGGGCCGCGTGCACCGCCAGACCTTGGTGGATCATCTCTATGTCTTGCTCGGTAAACCGGAGGCGAGTCCTCATTATCAGGTCACGCTCGTGTTCGCCCCACTGCGCCTTCATGATCCCGCTGTCGGAATGCCGGTCGATGCCCTCAAGAATATGTGTGATCTCATGAACGATCACATACGCCAACAGGTACGGCCTCAGTTGCGGAGAATGTGCTCCAGTGGCGATCCGGTCATAGAGCACCTTGATGTGCACTCCCTCGAACGGGCGAGCATAGGCCAAAGCGCCGGGAAGCAGGTCTTTTGGGGTGTTCATCGACAGGCTGACCAGGATCACTTGATCACGCTGCGCTTCGCAAAAACGCAGGCCCGTATGCCACTCCAGTTTCACGCCCGCCGTCTGGAACAGCGCGGAGGCGATCATCCGGGCTTGGGGCCCCTCCCTGAGGCTACCTCCAGCCTCTTCGAAACAAGCCACGACCTTCTGGTCGTCAGGCTTGCTAGCCGCCCAAGCCATGCTGCCCAGCATCGCTGCCATCGTCATCATCGCCGTGGTTTTCATCGTTCCGTCCTGCCTTTCGCCCGGGTAAGCGGAAGCGGGCAGGAAGAACTACAACGTGGCTAAAGATTCTTTTGGCGGGCCGCCGCGATGGAGCCCGTAACGCGGGAAATCAACGGGTTGTTGGGGGCGTGGGGAAGGAAGACGCGGAGGAACTGGAGCAGCCGAGGATCACTGTCGGTGCCGGCTCATCGAAGCGGGCCTGCAACGCGTGCCCCGGCGCCCCGAGGCACGGATCCTATCTGCTTCCAGCGTTTGGGGACATGACCGCTGGTCCCGAAAATCGGCCTGATGCTACTTCAATTCGGCAGAAGCGACCAGCGTGCCTAATGCGCGTCGGGCGGCGCGCATTTCCAGGCCCTTGTGGATCAATTCGATGTCCCCGTCGGCAAATTTGAGCTGGCCGATCCGCATGCGCCCGTATTCGGGAGCGCCCCAGTGGGCCATCATGATCCCGCTCTCGGAATGCCGGTCGACGGCCTGCAGAACATGCGTGATCTCATGCACGATCACATACGCCAG
>JBEKHU010000287.1:0-5167 GCA_050012115.1 Bryobacteraceae bacterium
GTATCGCACAGCGTCAGCACGTCGGCGCCCGCCTTCTTCGCCGCTTCGAGCGTCCTCAGCGCATAGTCTGGATTAGCGTTGTAGCCGTCGAACAGGTGCTCGGCGTCGTAGATCACCTCGCGTCCGTGCTGCTTCAAAAAACGCACGGTGTCGGAAATGATTTGCAGGTTCTCTTCCTCGGTGATGCCCAGAACGCGCCTCACGTGCAGGTCCCAGGTCTTCCCGAAGATCGAGACCGCCGGCGTCTCCGCCTCGATCAATGCGCGCACATTCGCGTCCTGCTCCACCGGATTCTTCGCGAACCGCGTCGCTCCGAACGCGCACAGCCGCGCGTGTTTCAGCCTCAAATCCTTCGCTCGCTCGAAGAACTCCTTGTCCTTCGGGTTCGACATCGGCCAGCCGCCCTCAATGTAGTCGATGCCCAGATCGTCCAGCTTTTGCGCGATCAGGACTTTGTCATCCACTGAGAAGCTGATGGCTTCGCCCTGCGTTCCATCGCGCAAAGTCGTGTCGAACGTCCAGATCCTCATGGTTTGGCTTCTTGGCAATCCTTCCGGCGGGGCCGCCGGTCGGCCCCGCGGTCTTCTCAATTTGTGTCTGCACGCGCGGCGCGCGCGCTCAGTTCCCCGGCGTATCCTGCGGCACGCCCTCTTCCTTCTTCTTCCTTCTGAGGAATGGCATCATTGCGCGCAGTTCCTTGCCCACCGTCTCGATCGGCGACGTGCGCGCCGCTTCGCGCATCGCCAGAAAGTTGTGCCGTCCGCTCTTGTTTTCGGCGATCCAGTCGCGGGCGAATTCGCCGCTCTGGATCTCGCCCAGAATCTTCTTCATTTCCTTGCGCGTCTCGGCGTTGATGATGCGCGGCCCGCGCGTGTAGTCGCCGTACTCTGCCGTGTCGCTCACCGAGAAGCGCATGTAGCTCAGCCCGCCCTCGTAGATCAGGTCCACGATCAACTTCAGCTCGTGCATGCACTCGAAGTACGCCATCTCCGGCGCGTAGCCCGCCTCCACCAGCGTGTCGAACGCCGCTTTGATCAGTTCGCTCACCCCGCCGCACAGCACCACCTGCTCGCCGAACAGGTCGGTCTCGGTCTCCTCGCGGAACGACGTCTCGATCACGCCCGCCTTCAGGCAGCCCAGCGCCAGCGCGTACGCCAGGGCATTCTCCAGGGCCTTGCCCGAAGCGTCCTGGTGAACCGCCACCAGCGCCGGCACCCCGACGCCCTCCGTGAACAGCTCCCGCACGCGATGGCCCGGCGCTTTCGGCGCGACCATCGTCACGTCGACCCCTGCGGGGGCTTGGATGGCGCCGAAGTGGATGTTGAATCCGTGGGCGAACATCAGCGTCTTGCCCGGCTTCATGTGCTGCGCCAGGTCTTTCTCGTACACCGCGCTCTGGATGTGATCCGGCACCAGCACCATCGTCACATCGGCGGCCTTCGCGGCCTCGCTCGCCGTTAGCACCTTCAGCCCCGCGGCCTCGGCCTGGGCCCAATTCGGGCTGCCCGGCGCGTCCGCCACCACCACCCTCACCCCCGAATCCCGGAGGTTCAGCGCGTGGGCGTGACCCTGGCTCCCATAGCCGATGATGGCCACCGTCTTGCCTTCCAGGTGGGCCAGCGAGCCGTCTTTCTCATAGAAACGTCTTGGCATGAAATTGTTTTCCTCTTGATTCGATTCGCGTCTAGCGCCCTTCGGCGCTCACTGGCTCCGCCGGCGCGACGGTCTTGGAGACCGGCGGCGACAGCCGCAGCTTCTTCTGTTCCAGCGAGACCGCCACGGTCCCCGACCGTGTCACGTCAATCTCGCCGTAGCTCTCCATTACGGAGACGAACTCTTCCAGCTTTTCCGACTCGCCCGTGACTTCGAGCGCGAAGCCCTCGACGCTCGAATCCACCACGCGCGCGCCGAATATTTCGGCTTCTTTCAGAATCGCAGTTCTGTGTTCCAGGGCGGCGCGCACTCTCAGCAGCACCAGTTCCCGCATCACCGCCGGCGTCTCCGTCAGGTCGTTGGCCTGCAGCACGTTGATCAGCTTGTTCATCTGCTTGATCACCTGTGCCCTTTGCTTCGTATCCACGTCCACCCCGATCGTCATCCGCGACAGCGTCGGGTCCAGCGTCCGCGCCACCGTCAGCGACTCGATGTTGTAGCCCCGTTGCGTCAGCAGCCCCGTCACACGCATCAGTGCGCCCGGTTTGTTTTCCATGAGCAGCGAAATCGTCATCAGCATGCGTGTGTTCTCCTCTTGTTCGCGTCGCTCACTGGTTCCCCACCGGCACCGGTTGCGGCGGCGCCAGCACCATCTCGTTGATCGCCGCCCCGGCGGGCACCATCGGGTAGACGTTCTCGTACTGGCTCACCCGGACATCCATCAGGTACGGCCCCGGCTCCGCCAGCGCTTCCCGCAGCGCGCTCTGCAGCTCCGCCGGCGTGCGCACGATGCGTCCCTTGATCCCGTACGCCGCCGCCAGCAGTTCCACGTTGGGAAACGAGTTCAGTTCCACCGCGCACAATCGGTTGTTGTAGAACAGCTCCTGCCATTGCCGCACCATGCCCAGGTAGCCGTTGTTCATTACGATCACCTTCACCGGCAGGCCATAGTTGGACAGCGTGGCCAGCTCTGGCACCGACATCTGGAATCCCCCGTCGCCGGCGATCGCGAACACCGTGGCCTCCGGATGCGCCATCTGCGCGCCGATCGCCCCGGGCAGCCCGAAGCCCATCGAGCCCAGGCCCCCCGAGTTGATCCACTGCCTCGGCCCGTCGAAGCGGATGAACTGCGCCGCCCACATCTGGTGTTGCCCGACGTCGGAGCTGACGATCGCCTTGCCGTCGCTGATGCGGTTGATTTCGTACATCAGTTGCTGCGGCTTGATCTCGTCGCTCCCGAATACCGGCTGCAGCGGATGCTCCTCCTGCCAGCCGTGCACCCTCTGCCACCACTCCTGCCTGGCTGCTTCGTTCTGCTGCCCCGCCTGCGGCTCCAGTTCCTTCAGGATCCTGTTCAGCTTCGCGAGCACCCGCTTCAGGTCGCCCACGATCGGCAGGTCCGCGGCCCGATTCTTGCCGATCTCGGCCGGGTCGATGTCCACGTGAATCACCTTCGCGTGCGGCGCGAAGGCCGACAGCCGCCCCGTGACGCGGTCGTCGAAGCGTACGCCCAGCGCGATCAGCAGGTCGCACTCCGTCAGCCCCATGTTCGCCGCGTAGCTGCCGTGCATCCCCGGCATCGACACGAAATTCGGGTGTGAGCCCGGCAACCCGCCCAGCCCCATCAGCGTGCACACCGCCGGACAATCGATCAGCTCCACCAACTCCCGCAATTCGTCGTGCGCGCCTGAGTGGATGATCCCGCCGCCCGCGTACACCATAGGCCGCTTCGCATCCCACATCATCTGCGCCGCCCGGCGGATCTGCCCCGCATGGCCGTCCGTGACCACTTTGTAGCCTGGCAGGTGGATCTCGTTCACCGGCGCGTAGTGCGCCTGGCCCTGCAGCGCGTCCTTCGTGATGTCCACCAGCACCGGTCCCGGCCGGCCCGTCGAGGCGATATAGAACGCCTCGTGCACCACCCGCGCCACGTCGTTCACGTCCCGCACCAGGTAATTGTGCTTCGTCGCCGGACGCATGATGCCGAAGGTGTCGGCTTCCTGGAACGCATCGCTGCCGATCATCTTGCTGGTGACCTGGCCCGTGATGGCGACCACCGGAATCGAGTCCATCATCGCGTCCACCAGGCCCGTCGTCAGGTTCGTCGCCCCGGGACCCGAAGTCGCGCAGCACACCCCCACCCGCCCTGAAGCTCGCGCATAGCCCGATGCCGCAAAACTCGCGTTCTCCTCGTGCCGCACCAGCACGTGCCGGATCGGGTGGTCGTACAGCGCGTCATACAGCGGCAGCGTGACGCCGCCGGGGTAGCCGAAGATCACTTCGACGTTCTCGCGGGCCAGGCACTCCAGTAGTATCCGCGCTCCGCTCATCAGGTTCGACATCGCAGCCAGTTCTCCTTCTTTCGTTGCGATTCTCCTTCGGGTCGACTCCACCCGCAGAATCGGAATCCAGCTCTAAACGGAAAGGGCCACCCGGCGGTTTGTTCCCGCCTGGTGGCCCCGGTTTCTTTCGATTCTGGTTTCGGCCCTCAGGCGGGATTAAGGTGCAACCCCGCTACAATAATGCCAGGTACGGCAAGAATGGCCGAAATCGAAATGAGTTTCACGCCCCGCAGAGGCCGGTAGGCTGTACTGTGCGCTTCCCTCATCACTCATAGGCTAATATGAATTCCCGGCAAATGCAAGATCGATTTACTATAAAATTCGCTTATTTGATTACTCCGCCGATACCCGCTCCATAACGCGGCCAATACCGGCCCCACCCGCTCGACCGTTCGCGCCTGCGCCGTGAAAACACCGCATTTCACCGTGAAAGCACCGTGTTTTTACCGTAAAAACACCGTTTTTTGTGTGCACCGTGCCTCACGGTGGATCTGTTGCAATGATAGGACTTATTGAGAATTCACCGTGCATTTCACCGCACATTAACATGCGTCACCGTGCGTCACGGTGGATCTGTGGCAAACAAAGGAGTTAGAAACATTAACACGCGCATTTTGGCGTGCGCACCGTGCTTCACGGTGTATCTGTTGCAATGATTAGAGTTACTCGAATTAAAGTGCCACATTAACATGCTCCACCGTGCGTCACGGTGGATCTGTGGCAATCAAAGGACTTATTCACATTAACATGCACATTTTTGCATTTTCACCGTACTTCACGGTGGATCTGTTGCAATCAAAGGACTTATCGAAATGCAACCGTGCGATCAAATCACCGTGTTTTGGGGTCCTTTTACGGTGAAGATCGTGCTCGTCAGCGTGGCCGTTGTCAGTCTTCAATCGTCATTTTCGGGGCCCGTTTGACGCCGCCCGCGCCGCAGCGTTCAACGATCCGCTCGGCGATCTCATAGAATCCCCGAGCGTTCGGATCGTCGGGCCCGAGCAGCGCCAGGGGCCTTCCGGTGTCCCCGCCGATGCGAACCCGCGGGTCCAGCGGCAGGCTGCCGAGGAACGGCACGCCCATCGCTGCCGCGGTTCGTTCCCCGCCGCCCTGGCCGAAGATGTCGAGCTTCTGGCCGGTCTCCGGAACCACCAGAAAGCTCATGTTTTCAA
>JBEKHU010000288.1:0-5167 GCA_050012115.1 Bryobacteraceae bacterium
TACGGCGTGGACGCCCTGCACGGCCACAACAACGTGCTCGGTGCGGTCATCTTCCCGCACAACATCGGCCTGGGTTGCACGCGCGACGCAGCGCTGGTTGAGAAAATCGGGCGCATCACGGCCGAAGAGGTCCGCGCCACGGGCATCCAGTGGGCTTTCGCGCCCTGCGTGACCGTGCCCCAGGACCCCCGCTGGGGCCGATTCTATGAAGGATTCTCGGACGATCCGGAACTGGTGAAAGAGCTCGGCGCGGCCTCCGTGCGCGGCTTGCAGGGCAAGGGCCTGAGCGATCCGCTGGCCGTGCTGGCCTGCGCCAAGCACTACCTGGGCGACGGCGGCACGACCTACGGTTCGGCCCGCGGCGCGCTCCTGGACCAGGGCGATACGCGCGTGGACGAAGCGACGCTGCGCCGCGTGCACCTGCCCGGTTACGTGTCCACCGTGGCGGCGGGCGTGGGCACGATCATGCCCTCCTACAGCAGTTGGAACGGCGTGAAAATGTCGGCCAACAAGTTCCTGCTGACGGACCTGCTGAAGAACGAACTGGGCTTCCAGGGCTTCGTGATCTCGGACTACAACGCCATCAACATGCTCGACCCGGACTACAAGCGCGCCGTCGCGATCACCATCGACGCCGGCATGGACATGGTGATGATCGCCGGCAAGCATCGCGAGTTCATCCGCGACCTTACGGAACTGGTCGGCGAGGGCCAGGTGCCTATGTCGCGCATCGACGCCGCCGTGACCCGGATCCTGCGCGTGAAGTTCGCCATGGGCTTGATGGATCCGCACCGTTCGCCGCTCACCGACCGCCGTCTGCACAAGACCTTCGGCTCGGCCAAACACCGCGCCGTGGCGCGCGAGGCGGTCCGCAAATCGTTGGTTTTATTGAAGAACGAGGGCCGGACGCTGCCGCTCTCCCGGCGCGCAGCGCGGATCCACGTCGGCGGCAAGAACGCCGACGATCTGGGCAACCAGTGCGGCGGCTGGACCATCGACTGGCAGGGCAAAAGCGGCGACGTGACGCCCGGCGGCACCACCATCCTGGCGGCCATCAAACGCGCCGTTTCGAAGGGCACGCAAGTGACGTTTTCCAACGACGGCTCGGGCGCGGCCGGGGCCGACGTGGGGGTGGTGGTGATCGGCGAAAAACCCTATGCCGAGGGTTTCGGTGACCGCCGCGATCTCGCTCTGGCGAAAGAAGATATCGACGCCGTCAACAACATAAAGCAGGCCGGCATCCCGGTGGTCGTGGTGCTGGTCTCCGGCCGGCCGCTGATCCTGGGCTCAGTGCTCAGCCAAGCCGATGCGTTCCTCGCCGCCTGGCTGCCCGGCACCGAGGGCCAGGGCGTGGCCGACGTGCTGTTCGGCGTTTACCACCCGACGGGCAAACTGTCGGTCGGGTGGCCCAAATCGATGGACCAGATTCCGCATCCGCAGGGCGAGCCGTACGCCGATCCACTGTTCGCGCGGGGCTACGGCCTGAGCTACTGAGAACGCGCGCCGGCCGCGCATTCCACCGTGCGCCGATCGCGATTTCACCGCGAAAACACCGTGTTTCACCGTGTTTTTACCGTCAAAACACCGTCTTTTTGCGTTTCCGTGTAACTACGGTTTTCTAAAGGACTTAGCCGTATTGTGCCGCGAATGCGCCCGCGCCAAGCGTGTAAGTGCTTAGTTCTAAATGACTTGCGCGATTGTCACCGTGCTTCACGGTGGATCTGTGGCAAACAAAGGAGTTATTAAAATTTGACGCGCATTTTGACGCACATTAACATGCGTCACCGTGCGTCACGGTGGATGTGTTGCAATGATTGGAGTTACGAACATTAAGGTGCCACATTAACACGCTGCACCGTGCGTCACGGTGGATGTGTGGCAAACAAAGGACTTACAAACATTAACAGGCGCATTTTTGCGCGAAAACCGTGCGCCACCGTGTATCTACGGTTTTCTAAAGGACTTATCTGCATTTCACCGTGTTTCGCCGGAACGCGGTTGCGACGGTCATTTTGACGCTATTCTTCCCTCGTTCGGCGCTTGTCTTTTTCCCCGGTGCGGGAAAACCGCGCAGCAAACTCTCCAGGCCTGGCGCCGTCGTGCCGATATAGCAATCAGGAGCATATCGAGTGACCCACCCCGAGCCGTCGACATTCCCGCGTCCGGAAGGAACGCGGTATTGGGAGCTGCCGCCGCTGATTCTCCATCCCTTCTCAGACGTCCGCGGACCCGATCTGCTGGTGGAGTGCTCGCGCGCCCAGTTGATGCTGGGCGGGTTCCTGCCGATGGAAGGCTTTCAGCGCGAGGACCTGGAGCAGATCGTGCTCCGCGGCCGGGTGTGCGAAGTCCGGATGCTGTATTACGTCGGCCTGGACATCGATCGCTGGCTGGAGCAATGCGTGGAGGTGTCGGCCCGCGAGCTGGCGCTGCGGGAGACGCGATTGTCGCGGGGCAGCTTCGCGGCGCTGCTGGTGGGCGAATCGCCGATCCACGTCCATCAGAAGCTGACCAACTGGGGTGTCGCCGACTACAAAGCCCTGTTCGGCCGGGTCCTGGGCCTGATTGCGGTCTTCGCGGCGTGGCGCCGGAACACGAGACCCTGCGGAGCGGCTTTCTGCTGGACTACCACCGCTATGCCGACGGTTTCTTCCGTTGCTGGAACGAGGTGAACGGGGGGCTGGCCGCCACTCCGGAGGCGTTCACTTTCGACCTGTACGCCTCGGGCGAGTATTCGCGGATCCTGGAGCGGCAATGGGGCCAGGACGTGGAGGGCGGTCCGCAGGCGTCGTAGCGCCCGGCACGCCGCCTCGGGGCCAGGTTCACGCGTCGGCGTAGAATCGAGGTATGGCCACCCCGTTCCGCTTCCCCTCTTTCCTGCTGGTGCGGCAGCACTTCGAGAGCCGGCGGATCGACAACATCCCGGCCGCGGTCCAGGCGACCCTGGCCGAGTCCGGCATGGCGGCGCGGCTGAAAGCCGGGGCCGAGGTGGCGATCGGCGTCGGCAGCCGCGGCATCGCGAATATTGACGTGATCGTGGGCGCGGCGGTGGCCTGGTGGAAACAACAGGGCATGCGGCCGTTCCTGTTTCCAGCCATGGGCAGCCACGGCGCTGCTACGGCGGCGGGGCAGGCGGCGGTGCTGGCCAAGTACGGCATCACGGAAGCGACGATGGGCTGCCCGGTGCGCAGTTCGCTGGCGGTGGTGGACGTAGGCCTCACGCCGGAGGGCATCCGGGTGGTGATGGACCGCACGGCGCACCGCGCGGGCGGCGTGATGCTGTGCGGCCGGGTGAAGTGGCACACCGATTTCGAGGGGGCGCTCGAAAGCGGCCTGTTCAAGATGATGGCCATCGGGCTGGGCAAGCTGGCCGGGGCCAAGCGCTACCACGATTACGGCTACGGGATGGGCCTGGAGGCGATGATCCGCAGCGTGGGCCGGGTGGTGCTGGGGACGGGCCGCATCCTGGGCGGTCTGGCGATTGTCGAGGACGCGAACCACGACACGGCGCGCGTCGAGGCCGTGCCGGTCGAGAACATGGAGCGGCGCGAGGAGGAGCTGCTCAAGCTGGCCAAGAGCTGGATGCCGCGCATCCCGGTGGATCTGGACGTGCTGATGGTGAATGAGCTGGGCAAGAACTTCGCCGGCTCGGGGCTGGACGCGAAGGTGGTCAACCGGGGCGTTTGGGGGGCCCTCAATCCGTGGCCCGGGCAGCCGCGCATCGGCCGGATCTACGTCCGCGGCCTGTCCAAGCTGAGCTACGGCAACGCGGCCGGGATGGGCATGGCGGACGTGGTCCACCGGCGGTTCCTCAAGGCCGTCAAGCGCCGGCCGACCTATCAGAACGGGCTGACCGCTTCGCAGCCGGCGGCGATCCGCACGCCGATCCATTTCGCGACCGACCGGGCGTGCCTGGAGGCCGTCTGTTCGACGGTCGGGCGGCACGACCCGGCGGAGCTGCGGGTGGGCTGGATCGCGAACACCCTGGAGCTGGGACGGATGGCTCTAACCGAGAATCTGCGGGGCGAGTTGGAGCAGCGGCCGGGGATCGAGATTGTGGGCCCGGCGCGGGAGCTGGAATTCGACGAAAAGAGCGACCTGGTGGGTTGGCTGGCTGGCGACGCCTGAGGGCTCAGGCGCCGATGCGGCAGGCCCGGCCCGCTTTCCGAAGGGGCACAGCAGGCGGGCGCTCGCGGGCGTTCTGGAGAACGCGTGCTTTGGGCGAGTCGGAAGTCGCCGGACATGCTCCCGTTGGGCGACCGAGTGGCGCTGGCTCCAAAAAGACAAATGGCTCAAGTTGAGCCATTTTTTACTAAGAATCAATAACTTAGAGGCAAAAAACTGGCTCACGTGAGCCATCGGCCCCCGCGGCGCGCGCTGGGTCCGCTCTCTCAAAACGCGCGCTTTCGCGCCCCCGCGGCAGGCCTCAGATCCATCCGCCGGGGATGGCGGTTTTCACGGTCTGAAGGCCAGCCGGACACACGAGGACGTCCTCTGTCCCCTTTCCGGGCGACGCTCAACTGGACGCTGGCGGCCTGAGCAGCTTTCAGAGCCTCTTACAAGCCGCGACGTAATCGGCAGCTGGCCCGGCTTCAATACGCTCCTTGAAACCGAGGTTGGCCATTTCATCGTAAAGGTCCACGGAGCGAAGGGCGCAGCCGGTGGCCACCAGCGCATCGTCTAGACATGCCCAGGAAGGGGCCATGTCCGCCAACATGTTGGCGTCTGAATGTGCGGCGATACCCCCGAAATCGAGGTGATGCATTGACGATGCCTGCCCGTAAAACATCCTGTATAGATCAAGGTATTGCGGCCCGGCTTCCTTGGCTCGGTCATATAGCGATTCACTGCACCATTCATTGCGAGGGCGAGTTTTGTCGCGACCAGTGGCGAAGCGTGGAAGAACCGAATTATAGGCGCTCATCATCTGATCGTAACGTTCCTGTGGGAACCGCTTTTTTTGCTCGTCGCTAAACGTGTCATAGCGCTGCTTCTGCTGAATGTGGTGGTAATCCAAGAAGTCCTCAATCTCTTGAGGGTGGGCTTTAAGGCGGACGATGTTGATCTCGATCTAGAACAGGCTACGAGCGAGCTTCATCGCATCGTGGCCATAGCCATTCAGGACGAGCGTTAACAGAGCACCATGGGTATTGGCAGCAGCGGCGGCCAT
>JBEKHU010000289.1:0-5166 GCA_050012115.1 Bryobacteraceae bacterium
CTGCCCGAGCAGCGCGTCGCGCGTGTCCTCGTTGTACTCTTCGTCGCACAGGCTCAGCGCCGCCGCGCAGCGGTACTCGGGGAAATCGCAGCTCAGGTATTCTTCGACCTGGTCCTCGGGCAGAGCCTCGAACTGCGGCGAGGCGGAGGCGGGATAGAGCCGCAGGATGTCGAAGGCCGGCAGGTCGCGCACGGTCTCGCCGACCTGCAGTTCCTCGCGGCAGTCCTCGAGCGCCTTGCGTTCCTGCTGCGACGCCTCGCCAGCGGGCAGGCGGGCGAGCGCGCGTTCCACCATGGGCGCCAGCGCCGGGTCACCGTACAGGCCGACACACAGCGCGCCCTCGTAGGGATCGGCGGCGAGCACGCCTTCGATCAGCGCCGGAATGCGGGCGTCGCGGACGCCGAGCGCGGCCAGCAGGAACACGAGATCGCCGCGGTCGTCCTCATCCGCGTTAGCAATGGCCTCCAGCAGCGGATCAACTGCCGGCGCGCCGATGCCGGCGAAGGCCTCCACGAGTTCATCGGGGATGCCGTCGGTAGCCTGTTCGATGCGGCGCAGATAGAACGGGATCGCCTGCGGCGAGTTGAAGTGCCGGAACAGATCGAGGCACTGCTCGTCCAGGTCGAGCAGCCGGTCGGGCCGGATATCGGATGAAAAACGGACCAGCGCGGCCAGCGTCTCTTCCGGCCGCGCGAGCAGCGAGTTCAACAGCCGCTGGTCGAAACCGATGCGGCCGGCCTCGGCCTCCAGCAGCAGTTCCAACGCGGGATGAGTGTCGAATTGCGGAGGAAGAATGGGCACTATTTGAGTCTTTCACACCGGCCATCGCCGCTTTGACGGGCGGCGGTTCCGGCCGTTTTCCGGACGCGGCTGCGTGCCTCGCCAGCGGGCCCAGCACACGAAGGCCCGCCGCGGCATGCCGGCGGGCCTCGAAGAGTAGATGAGGAGAAGGCCGCCTAAGCCGGCTCCTCTTCTTTGTTCACCTGCACGGTGACGTGCGCGGTGACGTCCCTGAACAGGCGGATGGCGACCTTGTGCTCGCCCAGGGTTTTGATCGGCGCATCGAGCACGATCTTGCGGCGGTCGATGGTGTAGCCGGCCTTTTCGAGCAGCTCGCAGACGTCCTTGGCCGTGACGCTGCCGAACAGCGTGTCCTGCTCGCCGGCCTTCTGAACCGTGGTGAGCGTGACCGTGGAAAGCAGCTTGGCCAGTTCCTCGGCCGAGCCCTTCTCCTTGGCCTCGCGGCGCAGCGCCGCCTGGCGCTCCTGCTCCACAATTTTCTTGTTGGATTCCGTAGCCGCGACCGCCAGCCGATTCGGCAGCAGGAAGTTGCGGGCGTAGCCGGGGGCGACCTTCACCACCTGCCCGCGGCGTCCCAGTGTTTCAATGTCTTCACGCAGAATAACGTCCATGTTGGGGCCTCCAAAGTGCGCTCGCCGCTACTTGGCCGCGAAGGGCAGCAGAGCGATGTTGCGGGCCAGCTTGATGGCCTCGGTAATGCGCCGCTGGTTCTGCGCGTTCAGACCGGTGATGCGGCGCGGGATGATCTTGCCGCGCTCGGTGATGAACTGCGAGAGCAGCCGGACGTCTTTGTAATCGATGTAGTCGATCTTCTCCAGACAGATGCGATCGACCTTCTTGCGGCGGAAATACTGGCGCTTGCCGGTGGCGATGGTCTTGTCGCCGCCGGTCGGCCGCTGGCTCGCGGCGATAGGGCGTCCGCCTCTCTGTTGCTCAGCCATGCTGGGTCTCCTTTCCGGTCACTGCGGCCGCCTGCACTTCGGCGGCGGGTTCGGGCGGCGCGACGGGGCTCTGCGGAGCGGCCGGCGCGGGACGAGCCGGGGCGTGGGCCGCCGGATGACCCGGCCCCGTGGCCGGGGCCTCGCCCGGCATGGCCGGCGCGACCGGAACGGCCGGAGCGGCGGGCGACGCCTGCGGCTGCGGCTTGCGCTTGGCGCGCTTCTCGCGCTGCAGCTTCCGCTTCTCGAGTTTCTTCAGATTCTCGTCGATGCGCACGGTGATCCACTTCATCACCACGTCGGTGACTCGCATGCGGCGCTCGATTTCCTTCACCAGCGTTGTGGTGTCGGTCGAGAACTGAATCAGGATGTAAAAGCCCTCGCTGCGCTTCTCCACCCGGTAGGCCAGCTTGCGCACGCCCATCTTCTCGACCTTGTCCACGTTGCCCTTGGAGGATGTGATCAGCGCCTTGAGTTGCTCAATGTAGGCGTCGATCTCCTCTTCGGGAACGTCGGGACGAAGGATGAACAGCTCTTCGTAGATTCTCATTCTTCCTCTCGATTCGGACCCGGGGCGCGACGGTTGTGTTCCGCCATGGCCTTTTCGACGCCCCAGGCGATGATGGACTCGACTGCCTGACTGGCTTGGTCCAGCAGTTCGTCCAGTTGCTTCCTTTGCTCGCCCCTCATCGGAGCGAGCACGAACTTCGCGGCATCCCCGACCGAATGGCCGGGATGGATGCCCAACCGCACCCGCACGATCTCCTCCGTCCCCAGGCAACGCAGGATGTCCTTCATCCCGTTGTGCCCGGCGGCGGAGCCCCGCGGCCGGATGCGTAGGCTGGACCACGGGAGATCGAGCTCGTCGTACACGACTACGATCCGCGCCGCGCTCAGCTGATACTTCTCCGTCAGCCCTTTCACCGCCTGCCCGCTCAAATTCATGAACGTCTGCGGCTGGGCCAGCAAAACCGTCTGGGCCCCGATCAGGCCCTGGCCCACCCTGGCCCGGCACTCGAACCGGGAGACGCGGATGTTGTTCCGCGCCGCCAGGCGGTCCAGCGCCAGGAATCCGAGGTTGTGGTACGTCTGCTCATATTCGGGCCCGGGGTTGCCGAGGCCCACCACCAGAAACCCGGGTTCCGGCATGGCCGTTTGCGAAGAAGACTACTTCTTCTTTTCGCCCTTCTCGGCCTTCTCGGCCTTCTCGCCCTTCGCGGGTTCCTTGCCTTCCTCTTCCTTCTTGCCCTTCTTGATCACCTCGGGCTCGGCGGCGGCCGGAGCAGCGGCGGCGCCCTCGACAGCGACGGCGGCCTCTTCCTCCACCACCTTGGCCGGCGCGATGACGTGCGAGATCACCTGGTCGGGCGAACTGATCAGCTTCATCGACCCGCTCAGCGGCACGTCGCCGGCGCGCAGGGTGCTGCCCAAAAGGTATTCGGACACGTCGATCTTGAAGCTCTCCGGAATCTCCTCCGGCAGACACTCGATCTCGATGTCGCGGGTGATCGTCTCGTAGATGCCGCCTTGTTCCTTCACGCCGCGCGGATCGCCGATGGTCAGCACCCGCACCCGGATCCGCAGCCGCTGGCTGAGGTCGATGCGGATGAAGTCCACGTGCAGCAGGTTCTCCTTCAGCGGATCGTTCTGCCAGTCCTTGAGCATGACCGGGGTACTCTCCATCCCGGTGATGTTCAGGTCGAAAATGGTGTTGCCGCCCGCGCCCGTGTTGAGGATCTTGACGATGTCCTTGGGGCTGACGCTGACCGGCACCGGGGCCTTGCTGGCGCCGTAGACCACCGCCGGGATCAGCTTCGCAACCCGCAGCCGCCGGGCTTCGTTCTTACCCCGGCTCGAGCGGGGCTCGGCGGCGATGGTGAGTTCCTTACGCATAACTTGCTCCTGTCGATCAAACGAACAATGTGCTGACGGACGTCTCCTCGTGGATGCTCTGGATGGCGCGCGCCAGCAGGCGGGCGACCGAGAGAACCCGGATCTTGGCGCAGGCTTGCGCCTCGGGGCGCAACGGGATGGAGTCCGAAAAAACCACTTCCTTGAGACCCGAGGCGGTGATGCGCTCCACTGCCGGGCCGGATAAAACAGCGTGCGTGGCACAGGCCGTCACCGAGCGCGCACCCGCCTGGATCAATGCCTGGCAGCCTTTCACCAGCGTGCCGGCCGTGTCGATCAGGTCGTCCACGATCAGGCAATCGCCGCCCTCGACTTCGCCGATGATGTGCATGATCTCGGCCACGTTGGGCGCGTCGCGCCGCTTGTCGATAATCGCCAGCGGAACTTCCAGGCGCTTGGCGAAGGCGCGCGCGCGCTCCACGCCGCCGGCGTCGGGCGATACCACGATCGTGCGGCCCTGGTCGATGGAGCGGAAGTATTCGATCATCACCGGCGAGGAGAACAGGTGGTCCACCGGGACATTGAAAAAGCCCTGAATCTGGGCCGCGTGCAGGTCCAGCGCCAGCAGCCGGTCGGCCCCCGCGGTCTCCAGCATCGTGGCCACCACCTTGGCCGATATCGGCACCCGCGAGCGGTCCTTGCGATCCTGCCGCGCGTAGCCGTAGTAGGGCACCACCGCCGTGATGCGGTCGGCCGAGGCGCGCTTGAGCGCGTCGATCATCAGGATCAGCTCCATCAGATTG
The DNA here is from genome assembly GCA_050012115.1 of Bryobacteraceae bacterium. GTDB lineage: Bacteria > Acidobacteriota > Terriglobia > Bryobacterales > Bryobacteraceae > CAIVVT01. The sequence continues at coordinate 4,394 of JBEKHU010000289.1, forward strand.
CGCTCCACCGGCGTGCACGTCGGCTGGATCAGAAAGACGTCGTTGCCGCGGACGTTTTCTTCGATCTGCACCCAGATTTCGCCGTCTGAGAAGCTCTTGACCGTCGCTCCGGCCAGCGGGACGCCCAGTTCCTTGCAGATGGATTGGGCCAGGGGCAAGTTGGCATTACCCGATAGGATTTTCAATCGATCCGTCCTAGTTGCTCTGCGAACCACCAGCTTCAGTACCTCGTGCCGAGGCGCCCGAGCGCCTCACGCGTAAACACTTCCGGGCGGCCAGGTTCCGGGCCTGGCGTGGCCCCGCAAGCCACGCTGAAATGCCGCCTGGTAGCGGGCGCGCGTGACCATGGTGGTCGAGAAAACCTGGAGAGATTCCGTTCGAAAACGCGGAAGGGCTCCCTGCAGCTTGGCCCGGTCCGGAAACACCCCGAAGAGTGCTGCCCCACTGCCGGAGAGCCGGGCAGAATGGGCACCGTGCCGCTCGAGTTTTCTCCGCCATCTCGCCAGCTCCGGGTGAAGCCGGAAGACAGCATCCTCGAAGTCATTCTCTGCGGCCTGCGCTTCATACGCCTGCCACACAAACGACTGGAAACAATTTAATTTAGCAGGTACGTCGACGTCAGTCAACGCGGGCCGGGCCAGCGCCCGGTAGGCCTCCGCCGTGGAAACGTGGATCCGCGGCGCAAGCACCAACAGCGGCAAGGGTTTGGGCTCCGGCAGCGGATACAGCTGCTCGCCTCGCCCGAGGCCCAGCGCGGCGCCACCGGTGAGGAA
>JBEKHU010000290.1:0-5108 GCA_050012115.1 Bryobacteraceae bacterium
GTGCTTTGCTCCAACGACATGACCGCGATCGGAGTCATGCGGGAGGCTTACGAGTACGGCATTTCGGTGCCCCGCGAAATATCGGTAGTCGGATTCGATAACATCCGGCTTTGCGAGTTCACCACGCCGCCGCTCACTACCGTCGAGATGTCGCAAGTGGGCCTAGCGCAGCTCGCCTTTCGCGCGCTCGTTGAAGAGCTCGAAGACACGGAGGCGGCCAGAGCGCCACGGGAATATACGCTTACAACGAACCTCGTGCTCCGACGGTCGACCGCGCTTGCTCCCTGAGCAAGCGCGGCCTCCAAGAAGCGCGCGCGTGGAAAGGACACCGCGGCTACCGCGTGAAGTGGCGCCATCTTAATTCAACGAATTTGAGACAGTACACTACCCTTCACGCCATAGTTGGGTGTATAAGTGAACGGTATGAGACCTCAAAAGTGGAATTCGGGCTTAAGAGACGCACGTATGGACACGCACTTGGATCGCCTGGTTTCCTGCGCGACGTTGCTGCTGATTCTCGCCCCCCTTCAAGCAGCTGCACAAACCCGAGCCATCAGCGTGGACGCCTCCGCGGTCACCGGGGTGATCCGTTCTCTTCAGGGTCTGAACAACGGTCCAAGCGGCAGCTGGCCGGCGGAGCCGGACCCATCGGGCACGCCTGCACAGCACGCCGACTTGATTCCTCGGTACCGCGAACTGCGCATTGACACCGTTCGCACTCATGACTCCGGCAGCGACGTCAACGCCTGGCTTCCCACCCGTAGCGGCGACAAGGAGAGTATTTTCCCGAAGTGGGACGCGGATCCTTTCGCCCCGGCCAGCTACGATTTTCGACGCGCCGACCAGGTTGTAAACGCGATTGTAGCTGCGGGAGCGGATGTCTACTTCCGCCTTGGTTCGGGACACGATCCGCGGCTCCCGGCGGATTTCGACAAATACGCCGAGATCTGCAAGCACGTGGTCGTGCACTACAACGGCGGTTGGGCCCGTGGCTACCACTACAATATCCGCTACTGGGAGTTCTGGAATGAACCGAACCTGTCGATAGACTGGGACGTGCCCGGAACCAAGGAGACGAACGTGGCGCTCGCCACCGAGTGGTTGGGCTCGCCGGAACAGTTCTTCCGCCTCTACGCTACGGTCGCCAGAGCTGTTTTGTCCTACGATCCGAACCTGAAGATCGGCACAGGTTCAATCGCCGAGGGTGGGCGGCGCAGCGCTTATCGCGAGCAATTGATGGAATACTGCGCCAAAAACAATGTTCCGCTGGACTTCTTCTCTTTTCACCACTATCACGAGAACTCCTCGGATCCCTACGACATGGTCCGCATTGCGCGCGACATCCGCATGTTGCTGAACGCTTATGGCCTGCGCCACACTCAAATTCACGCTGGCGAGTGGAACCTGAGCATCCGTGACCAGGCGCCCCAGAAACAGAACTCCATGGCTGCCGCCGCATTCACGGCCAGTGCCATGATTTACATGCAGGACGCGCCCATCGACCTGTCACATTACTATTCCGGGGGCGCCGGTGACATGGGCATGTGGGAGCTGGATGGATCCCCGCGCAAAAAGGCTTTCGCCTTCCAGGCCGTCGGCCGCATGCTAGAAACGCCACAGCGACTGCAAACCAGCGGGGCGGACACGCTGGGTTACGCGGTCCTGGCGGGCCGTTCGCGCCACACCAGGAAAGTGCAAATCCTGGTGAGCAACTACGAGATGGGACCGCTGTCTCCGATTCCGCTTCCCACCATGCCGGGCGTGCCGGGCGTGGAAACGTACACGCCCAAGGGAGACCGGATCCGTTACGCGGACAACCGGCGCTACGCGCTCACGGTCAAGAACCTGCCCTGGGGAGACGCCGAGTTCACGGTCAGGCGCTACCATATCTCGGAGAAGGAGAACCTGACCCTGGTGGGAGAGGGTATCTACAAGGGCGATGCACTTTCTCTTTCGGCCGATCTTCCTGCACCGGGGGTGGAGCTCATTGTCCTTGAAACCAGGTAGCTTCCGGCCAGCAGCCTAGCGAACTCTCCGCTTTGAATCTTGACAATGCTGGTGCACGGTGACGGGAATCGGTGCACTTCCAGCGGAAAGGCTGGCGTTCCTCCCGTCAGGACGGATGGGGCGCTTGATCTTGCGTCGAAGATCGGCGGCGGAAGTGGAAATGCCCTGTCAAGCACCTCCCGCTGTAACTTCAAGAACCAGATCTCGACCTGGTATACAGCGCCTCCGTGTCGGCGCAAACTGTGAACGGTGGCATGAGCAGCGACTTCCCGTGGGCGGCGATCACGAAGACCGGCCCTTCGGAGTGGGCCCGAAAACGCTGGAGCAAAAGCTGGGCGAAGGCGGAGCGCCGATTCACCTGGAGACTGTGAACGGCGGCGTCAAGGTACAACGGACAACGGCTTAAACCCGGCTTGAGCCGGGGAAGCCGCCGGGGCGGTGTTTGCGGAAGGGGAACACGGCATCCTTGACAGGCGTGCCGACCACCTCGATGCGCCTCAGATCGCGCGTACCGAGGCCCCGCGCTTCGGCCAACTCTAGGAAACTGTCGCACCTGTCAAACGGCTGCTGGCCGCGCGTCGCCGCTGGATCGAAACCCATCACGGCGACGCCGACGGCGTCGGTGCAGACCGGGTTGAGGCCCGCAATCAGCACTCCGGGCGATCCGATGCGCATCGTCCGGCCCATCCACGGGCCTTCGCCACCGAGCATCGTGGTGATGCCGTCGATGATGGTGAGGTGGACGGGCAGCGCCGCGCAGACGTCCACGATAATGCGCGGCATGCGATAGAACTGGTCGCGCGGAGAGGAGGGGTCGACTTCCTGTGGCGCGCTCTTGGACGGCCCACGGTGGCCATCGTGCATGAGGTCGCGGCCTCCGCGCGCGTCGACGGACGGTTCGTCCTTGCCCGCGCCTGCGCCATAAATGGTGATCGGCGTGGCGCCGAACATGTTCTTCATCCCGAGGGTGATGCCGACGGTTCCGTGCTCCTTCAACTTGGCAATGGAAACGACCACGTCGCTTTCATCATAGGCATGGTTGAAATCGAAGCCCGGGAAAATGTAGGCACCGCGCGGGGCCATCAGCCGGTGGTAGCGCTGGCCGCGGCCCAGGGTGTTCGTGTTCTCCATCTCGACGTTGGGGGCGGCGTTCAACAGATCGTTCGGATCCCAGCCCGCGTCGAGCATGAACTCCTCGAGCGGGTCGTTGGAGGCCCAGCAGCCTTCGAGAACACGAATGCCCTTCGCGCCGGCGCCGGCCAGCAACCGGATGGTGGCGCCAACCACCGCAGGATGAGTGTAATGCGCAAGTTCCGAGGGAACGGTCCCGACGCGCATCCGCGCACTGCCGACCATATTCAGCTTCAGCGCAACGGTCTTGCCGGCGACCAGTTTGCCCAAGCCGCCCAAACGATCAAACATCCGACCCAGCGTGGGCGTCAGCTCCGCGCCGTAGCTGCCGCAACGGGCAATGCTGACCGGAGCCGACGGGGCCTGCGGATTGAAAGCAGCCGCCTTCCTTGAGTACGCCGGCGCACACAGCGCCGCGAGGCCGGCGAGCGCCTGGCGGCGGGAGAGACCGGAACGTTGGCAGGGATGATCCGACATACCCATTTTCTAATTCTAGGGCAATATATACCGCAACGTCAGGAAGAACGATTTCGTGGCATACAGGATTGCCCGTCAAAGTCGCGGCCGAGGGGGAAGACGCCCCGGGAATGTGGAACTTGGCGGACTTGACTGGGCGGTTCATTTGGAGCACAACCTCGTGGCTGGGAGATTCGCAGCCGTAGTTGACGACTTGGACGACGGAAGTGGCGCCGTCCGGCGAGGAGGCGGTGTGAGTGTGAAGCAAGCCGCCGTTGAACAGCCGGGTGGGGTCGTAACGCCGGCTGGTGAGCAGCTGAGCGTCGTTGGCCAGGGTCTGCTGATTCTCTCCGATGTTCTGGGTAGCGCTGGCCAGCGGATCCACGCGAATGCCGGAAGGTCGGTCGACTATGAAGTGGTGAAGCGCAGTAACGCGATTCTGCTGGGGGGCAACCAATCTTGGAGCGGTCGCATATTCGTCCATCAGGAAGGCTTTGAGTTCCACGGCGGCATAATCACGAACAAGAAGCCTTTGCCGCGCGAACAGGCGCTGTACAGACCGGGATTTGACCCTGTGACTGGCAATCTTAGCCGCGACTATGCTCTGGTCCTTTTGCTCCCCAACGAACGGCGGGATCAGCGCGTCCTGCTGCTTTACAGCATTTACACCCAGGGTATGCAGGCTGCCATAGAGTTTGTGACTAACCCCGAGCGGTTAACCGCACTCCGCCGGTCCCTGATGGAGCCCGCTGCCGACAAGAAATCACTGCAAAAGTACTTTCAGGCGCTGCTCACCACGACGGTTGAGAACTACGTTCCCGACAAGGTGTCGCTGGTCAGCACGCGGGCTATTCCCGAATAGGTCGCGGGCCGCCGCGTTGGCCACGGTACTCGCAGCCGCCTATTTGGGTTTACAGCCGGCGCTACTCTCACATGGAGAATCTGGTACTCCGCGCCTCGCCGCCAGCGCGCAAAAGAGCGATAATGGGCCGTCTCGCTCCGGCCCCGGAGCTTGGGCCGGCCGCGCGATCCAGGCGCGGCGGGCGCCTGCTCGACCGGGGCGTGGCGCGGGCTCGGACGCTTCGACCGTGGTTTGACGAAGGCAGCGAAGGTTGCCGGTATACTAATCTCATCGGAGTTTGATTCGCCACGATGACTGCTCTGCCCCGCCGCATTTTTCTCGGTCTGCTCGCGCCCACGGCCGCCACCTGCCTCGGGCAAATGGCATCGCGCGGAGTAAGACCGGCTCCGCGCGGTCAGCCCTCGGGACTTCCCTTTCGGGCCCACTTTACGGATGTGGCCGAGCAGGCCGGGCTGCATGAGGTCGTCATCGCCGGCCATACGGATCGATCCGACTACGTCATCGAGCTGATGGGCGTCGGGGTCGCTTTCTTCGACTACGACAACGATGGCTGGCTCGACATCCTCGTACTTTCGGGATCGAGGTTCGGCGATCCGCCGCCCGAGGCATCCAATCGCCTATACAAAAACAATCGCGACGGCACCTTTACGGA
>JBEKHU010000291.1:0-5107 GCA_050012115.1 Bryobacteraceae bacterium
TCTCCGTGAGCTTCGCCCCGCGATGGATCTGGCTCATCATCGCTGTTGGAACGGCTACGGCCAGGTGCCGGCCCTGTTCCAGCGCATCCTGGAACCAGTTCACCACCAGCCTCACTTCAGCCTTGGTGAATTGAGGGTAGCGGAACCAGTAGGGCGCCGCGACTGTCTTCTCGATGGGCTGCCTGGCCTTTCGCTTTTTCGGTGTCTGCGCCGTGACGCATAGCGCACACGAACACACCAGAATCGCCACCAGCAAACGCCGCATGCAACTACACTATCAGATCCTGTTATTCGTAACGCAAGGCATCAACCGGGTCGAGCCGCGCTGCCTTCGTCGCCGGCCAGAGTCCGAAGAAGAGCCCGACGCCGACCGAAACGCCGATCCCGAGGCCCGCGGCCCACAGCGGCACGGAGGTCGGCAGGCTCGGGAAAGCAAGCCGGGCGGCGACCGAGATCAGCCAGCCCAGCAGCATCCCCAGCAGGCCTCCCGAAAACGTCAGCACCACCGCCTCGGTCAGGAACTGAATGATGATGTCCAGCCGGCGCGCGCCGACCGCCTTGCGGATGCCAATCTCCCGCGTGCGCTCGGTCACCGAGACGAGCATGATGTTCATCACGCCGATGCCGCCGACCAGCAGCCCCACCGAGCTCAGCACCACCATCACCAGCGCCGTCACCGCCATGACGGAGCGGAAGTTCTCGATCAGGCTCTCGGCCGTGGAAAGGCCGAAACTGTCCGGCTCGCTATACTTCTGCCGGCGCTGCTGGCGCAGCACGCCCCGCACCTCGTCCATCGCCTTGGCGATGTCCGCGCCCGGCATGATCTTCACCGTCAGCATGTGCTCCTTGGCCTGCGGGTTGGTCTTGCGCATGGTCCAGTAGGGGATCAGCACGCGATTGTCCTGCTGACCAGGGAAGGCGTTGGGCGGGCGCTTCATGGCGCCGAGCACCTGGTACTCGTGCCCGTCCACGTTGATCATCTTGCCGGTGGGGTCCTCGTCGGCGAACAGGTTCTTCTGCACGTCCGCGCCGATGACGACCACCGGCGCGCGGTGTTGATCCTCGAACTCGCTAAAGAACCGGCCGAACCTCATCTCGGCCTGCCCGCTGGCAACGTAGCCTTCCGTCGTGCCGCCGATCTCCGGCTGGTAGACGTCGTTGCTCTTGTAGTGCACGCGGTGGATGTAGTTCCACGGCGCGATCAGATAGGGCCCGACACCCTTGACCGAAGGGCAGCGTTCCATGATGGCACGCGCGTCCTCGATGGTCAGGGGCTTGCGCTTTTCGACCTCGGGGTCGCCCGGGCCGAACTGAACGCCCGTCGGCCAGCGCGTGACGATGATCGAATCGGTGCCGAAGCTCGAGATGATGCCCGTGACAGCTGCGTCGAAGCCGGTAAGAATCGAGCCCACGCCGATGATCGTGCCGGTGCCGATGATCACGCCCAGCACGGTCAGGAACGAGCGCATCTTGTGGCCGCGCACGGCGTCCCAGGCCAGCATGATGCCGGCCCCCAGCAGTGCGAACTCACGCTTTCTCCTGCTCATCGGCTACTTCTCCGCCCGCAATGCTTCGATCGGATCGAGCTTGGCCGCCTTCTGCGCCGGGTAGATGCCAAAGAACAACCCGACCGCGGCCGACAGGCCCACGCCGACGAAAATGGCCGTGCGCGGCAGCTCCATCGGCACTGGCGTGGCGCTTCTGACGATGACGGCGAGGGTCCAGGCGATCAAGACGCCGGCCAGGCCGCCGCATCCCGACAGCACGGCGGACTCCACCAGGAACTGCCGCAGGATATCCACCTTGCGCGCTCCCAGAGATTTGCGGATGCCGATCTCGTGCGTCCGTTCCGTCACCACGGCCAGCATGATGTTCATGATCACCACTCCGCCCACCACCATGAACACGCTCACTACCGCCATGGCCGTCGCCGCGATCGCCTGCGTGATGGTCTCCCACAGCCGCATGATCGACTCCGATGTCAGGATCATGAAATTGTCGCCCTGCTGGGGCGGCAGGTGCCGGTGGGCGCGCATCAGCACGCGCACCTCCTCCATCGCCTGCTCGAGGTGCTCCTGGTCGATGGCCTGCATGATGTAGCTAATCCAGCGCCGCGAACCGTACATCTTGAAGAAGGTGTGGATCGGGACATGGACGAAGTTGTCCTGCGACTGGCCGAAGACATTGCCAATGCGCTTGGCCACGCCGATCACCTCGAACGGGCGCCCCTCGACCTCGATGGTTTTGCCGACCGCGTCGGCATCCGGGAACAGTTTCTCTTTCAGGTCGATGCCCAGAAACGCGACCTGCCGCCGATTCTGGTCCTCGCCCGGCGTGAAGTAGCGCCCCGTCGCCACGTTTACGTTCTGCAGCAGCGCGTTGTTCTCCGTGCCGCCGTGGATGCTGGCCTGGTCCTCGTGCAACGCCTTGAAGGTCACCTTCGTGTTGGTCTCACAGTCCAGGCCGATCTCTTTGATCAGCGTGGCCCGCTGCTTCAGGAACTCGTATTCCTCCACGTTCAGCACGGGGTTCTTCTTCTGTAACTCAAGGAACTTCTTGGGGTCCCAGTCGCCCAGAAAAGCGAAGCGCACCACCACGAATCCGCCCGCGCCCATGTCGGCGATCTTTTTGGCCACGTACACATCCATGCCGTGAATGATCGCCATCACCGCGATCAGCGTTGTGGTGGACAGAATGATTCCGAGAAGTGTCAGGAAACTGCGCAGCTTGGAGCCGCGCAATGAGTCGACAGCCAGCTTGAACGACTCCAAGATCGAGGCGCGAGAATTCATCATTGTTCCAGACGAGAAACAGGTCCGCTTTGTTCCCCCTCCCCCTCCTGGATCCGGTTCAGAATCCACGCCCCCACCACCTCATCCGCCCAGAAACGCGGCCGTTCCCGGGAGATGAAACCCAGATGACCGCCGTGCTCCGGCGCCACCAGGCGCAAATGGGGGTTGGAGCGGAGCTCCGGCCCCTCGAATATCCCGAATGGAATCATCGGGTCGTCCTGCGCCTGCACCAGCAACGCCGGAACCCGGATGGTGGGCAGAAAACGGATCGCGGACTGCGTCCGGTAGTAGTTTGCGGCGTCGCCGAATCCGAACGCCTTGGCCGTGAAACGGTCGTCGAATTCGTAGATCGTCCGCACCCGCTCCAGCCCGTCCAGCGGGAAATGCTCGCCATCGGCCGCATGCTTGCGCCGGTAGCGCTCGCACAGCCTCCGCACAAAGCGCCATTCGTACATCCGGTTCGCGGGTCTCCCGATCGCTTCGACGCACGCCAGCAGATCGATCGGCGTCGAGACCGCGCACACTCCCGCGATCAGCCCTCGTGCCTGCTCACCCAGTTCTCCGGCCAGTTTGAGCACCACGTTCCCGCCCAGCGAGTACCCCGTCAGAAACAGCGGGCCCCGGCGCTCTGCCTGGAACCGCCGCAGCAGCGCCAGCATGTCGGTGGTCAGTCCCGAGTGGTACAGCGTCGGCGTCAGGTGCTCGCTCCCGCCGCAGCTTCGCATGTTCATCCGGTGCGCCGCGCACCCCAGTTCGGCCAGCCGCTGCGCCATCGAGACCATGTACCCGCTCTGGCTCGACCCCTCCAACCCGTGCATCAGCAGCACCTCGCCGCGCACGCGCCCCGCGGGCCGGTTCTCCTCCACCAGCACCCGTGTCCCCTCTTCAGTCGGGTACAGCGCGGTCCGCGTGGGAAAACGCGTCTCGTCGATGGCCCGCCGCCAGTAGTTGCCGGCGACGGTCAGAATGTGGGGATTGCGGAAAATCGGCGAGAACGGGCCCAAGTCACCATTGTAGGAGGTTGCGCTCCCCGCGCGAGTCCCGGCGGCGTCCTAGTCGCCGTCCTCGTCGCGGTCCACCGGCAGCCCTTCGCTCGTCTTTCGCGACAGATCCTCGGCCAGAATAATCGCCTCGGCCAGGTCGCGCATCGGCCGACGCAGCCGCCGGCTCTCGTTGCGCAGACGCAGGTAGGCCTCTTCCTCGGTCACGTTGAACCTGTACTGCAGAATGCCCTTAGCGCGCTCCACCAGCTTGCGCGTCTCGAGCTGACGTTTCATCTCCTGCGTCTCTTCCACCAGCCGCGCGTTCTCATCCACCAGCTTGGCCCGCCCCATCGCCCCGCCCATCTGTTCGCCGATGAAGGTCAGCAGCGAGACCTCCTCGACCGTGTGCTCGTGCTTCTCGCGATGGTGCACGTTGATCACGCCGATCACCTCGCCGACGCTGATCAGCGGCACCGAGCAGAACGCCTCGTACGTGTCCTCCACCAGCGGATCGAACCGCTTGAACCGGTAATCCGCCGCCGCGTTCGAGCTCAGCGCCACGACCGATTTGTGTTCCACTACCCAGCCCGTCACGCCCTCGCCCATCTGAATGCTGAGATGGCCGAGTTCGCCCGCGTGCGGCACCTGCGACGCCCGCAGCACGATCTCGTTCGTCTCCTGGTCGATCAGGTACACCAGGCACGCATCGCAGTCCGTCGCCTGCACCGTCAGGCCGACAACCTCGCCCAGCATCTCGTCCACGCTGCGCTCGGAGCTGACGATACTGCTGATCTTGTGGAGAATCGCAACCTGGCTGGTATTCGGTTCAGTGGGCATAGTGCTGGCCGCCATACTGCTTCAGACCTGTAGAATAGGGTCCCCCCGCGAGCCTCGCAATCGAAAGTTTCTATCGGTCCCATTGCCCCCATTGCGCCTTCATCCTGAACGACTTAGCTTGGCCCTGCCCGCCGTCTCCTGTGCTCCGCGCCCGCGCCGTCGCGCTTTCCGGTCCCACCTCGGAAATCCCACCCCTGCTTCCGCGGCGGCTTGAGCGCTCCTAGCCCTCGAGCCAGCATGTAAACTGAGTGCTTCGTGGCTTCCAACATTCCTTGGGACGAGCTCAACGCCGAGCAGCGCCATGCCGTCCAGGCCTGGGACGAGTGCCTGCTCGTCATGGCCCCCGTCGGCACCGGCAAAACCAGTGCCCTCACCTGGCGCGCCGCCAACGCCATCCTGCACGGCGTGGACCCGCGCGCCGTGCTCTGCCTCTCGTTCACCAATAAGGCCTCCCGCCAGATGCGCGCCCGCGCCGCCGAGGTGCTGGGCGAGCAG
>JBEKHU010000292.1:0-5104 GCA_050012115.1 Bryobacteraceae bacterium
GGGGTTGTTTCGGACCGGATATGCGAACGGCGTCACAGTCGGGGACTACAACAACGACGGATTCGAAGACCTGTTCATCACCTACTACGGACAGAACGTGCTCTACCGCAACAACGGCGACGGAACATTCACGGATGTGACCAAAGAAGCGGGATTGCTGCACGCGGCGCCGCGCTTTGACACCGGTTGTACGTTCGTCGACTACGACCGCGACGGCCGACTCGACCTGTTCGTTTCCAACTACGCCGGTTTCGACACGCACTCCGTTCCGCGGGCGAGCGAAGGAATCTGCAACGCCGAGAAGATCATTTGTGGACCCGTCGGACTGCCTTACGGCAAACACCTCCTCTATCACAACAACGGCGATGGCACGTTCTCGGATGTCACGGAGGCAGCGGGGATTGGCAAGGCCGCCGGAGGATGGGGGCTGACAGCCGTGGCGGCGGATTTCCATAACGATGGTTGGCCGGACATCTTCCTCGCCTGCGATACCACGCCGAGCCTCTTCTTCAGGAACAATCGCGACGGGACATTCAGCGAGGAAGGATTGGAAAGCGGCGTGGCCCTTAGCGATGACGGGCAGGTGCAGGCGGGGATGGGGCTGGCAGTCGGCGATTTCCGGCTGGACGGAAGCCTGCACATCGTCAAGACGCACTACATGGCGGACACGCCGGCCGTTCTGGTAAACAACGGCAAAGGCAGCTTCGAGGACGCAACGCTGCGCTCGGGACTGGCCGTCGAGACGCGCTTCGTCACGTGGGGCGTGGGCATTCAGGACCTGGACAATGACGGCAACCCGGACATCTTCTGGGTGACCGGCAGCATTACCCCGGAAATGGAAAAACGGCCGGGCAACCCGCCGAACAGGTCCCCGCGCGTTGTGTTCCGCAACCTGGGCAAGGGGCGCTTCGAGGAGTTGATTGCCGAGGCCGGGCCCGGGGTCGAGGCAGTGCACACCAGCCGCGGTTGCGCGTTCGGCGACTTCGATAACGATGGCGACGTGGACGTCGTCATCGTGAATCTCAACGAACCGCCCTCGCTGCTGCGCAACGATGTGAGTGGCGAAAACCACTGGATCAAGATCAAGCTGACGGGCGTAAAATCGAACCGGAGCGCGATCGGGACGCGGGTTGTAGTGCGCTACGGAGGCAAAGTGCAGGCCCAGGAAGTGCTCGCTCAGTCCTCTTATTTATCGGTCAGCGATAGCCGGCTGCACTTCGGGCTGGGGAGCGCCGGCACGGCGGACATTGAAATCCGGTGGCCGCTTGGCCTGGTCGAGAAACTCACCCAGGTCGCCGCCGATCAATTGATTTGTGTCACCGAGGGCGCCGGGATCACGCGGACCGAGAGATTTGCCGCGAGCCCGGCGCCGGCGCCACGGCAAAAGACCTGAGAGGCGCGGCCGGGAACTGCACGGAGTTGCGGAAGGCGGTTCTGGGCCGCGACCGGCAGCGAGCGGTGGAACAGGTATCTCATGACGGGGCCTAAGATGGGGTTGGCGTGTTGAGACGAATCCTGGCAATGCTGGCCGTGGCGGGCACGCTGTTGGCGCAGCGTTCTCCCCTCGACGCGGCCTGGGATCTGGCCGCCAAAGGCCAGCCGGAGAAAGCCGCCGACTTGCTCGAGGAACTCATCCGCAAAGAACCCGGCAACGGCGACGCGCGCCTCCTGTTGGGCAGTCTCCTGGCGGTCCAGGGGAAAGTGGCGGAAGCGGTCGCGCAATTGAAAGAAGGCGTCCGCTTGCTGCCCAACTCGGCCGAGGGGCACAACGCGCTGGGCGAGGCGCTCAACAGTGCGAAGGACGCGACGCACGCCCGGGAGGAATTCGAAAAAGCGGTTCAGCTCGACCCGAAACTGGCCCCAGCGCAAGTCAATCTGGGGATGGTTCTGGTCCAGGCCGGAGAGATAGAGCTGGCCGCGAAACATCTCGATCGGGCGATCGAACTGATGGGGCCGATTGAGGATGCGGCGCGGCCGCACTACATGAGAGCGGAGATATATACGGGGGTGGGCGAGACGGAAAAGGCCGCGGCGGAGTTGAACACAGCCGTGCAACTGAAGCCCGACTTTGCCGAGGCGTGGTCGGACCTGGGACAGGCGCGCAAGACCTTGCTGGACGATGCCGGAGCGCTCGCGGCGTTCGAGCGCGCGGTTGCGCTCGATCCGCAGAACGCAATATCGCAGGCGCGTCTGGGCGGCGAATACTTGCATCAAAAACAACCCCACCGGGCGGCGATCCACTTACAGAAGGCGGCGGAACTCGCCCCGGGGGACCAGGAGTCGCTCTTCAAGCTCCAACTCGCGTTGCGCGAAGACGGGCAGGAGGAGCAGGCGCGCGCGGTCAAAGCAAGGCTGGCCGAAGTTCTGCGCAAGAGGGATGAAACGCGCGAGAGAGCGGCGGCCGCGAAACGTTTCAATAACGAGGGCGCGAATCTCGAAAAGTCGGGGGACCTGCGCGGCGCCGTGGAGAAGTATCGCGCCGCCCACGAGATAAACCCCGAGCAAAGCGTATTTCATGTCAACCTGGCGATAGCATTGCTGCGTACGGGCCGCTGGAAGGAGGGGTTGGCGGAGTTGCACAAATGCCTCGAGCGGGAGCCGGGGAATCTCAAGCTGATGGCAGTGTGGGACGATGCAATTCGCCAGGCGCCACCCGGATCGTGGGTCGAGGATGCGCCCAAACCTGCTGCTAACTCACCCCATCCATAGAGAGACCGCGCGAGCGGGAGAGAATCGCGCACAACTTGCGTTGGTCCCGGCGGCGAAGGTTGCCGGTATACTGATGTCATCGGACTTCGATTTGTCGCGATGACTGCTCTGCCCCGCCGCGTTTTTCTCAGCCTGCTCGCGTCGCCAGCCGCCACTTGCTTCGCGCAAATGGCATCGCGCGGCGTAAGACCGGCTCCACGTGGCAAGCCCTCGGGGCTTCCTTTTCGGGCCCGCTTTACCGATGTGGCCGCCCAGGCCGGGCTGAAGGAGGTCGTCATCGCCGGCCATCCCTATCGCGCCGACTACATCATTGAGGTGATGAGCTGCGGGGTAGCTTTCTTCGACTACGATAACGATGGCTGGCTCGACATCCTGGTACTTTCAGGATCGAGGTTTGGCGATCCGCCGCCCGACGCATCCAATCGCCTGTACAAAAACAATCGCGACGGCACCTTCACGGATGTGACGCGGAAGGCGGGCCTGTTTCGAACGGGATATGCGTTCGGCGTTACGGTCGGCGATTACAATAACGACGGGTTCGAAGACCTGTTTATCACCTACTACGGGCAGAATGTGCTTTATCGCAACAACGGCGACGGCACATTCACGGATGTGACCAAAGAGGCGGGTTTGCTGAGTGCGGCGCCGCGCTTCGGTTCCGGTTGCACGTTCGTCGACTACGACCGCGACGGCCGGCTCGACCTGTTCGTCTCCAACTACACCGGTTTTGACTTCGAGACCGTTCCGCGGGCGGGCGACAAGACTTGCAACGACGAGAACGTCTTTTGCGGACCATTCGGACTGCCTTACGGCAAACACTCTCTCTATCACAACAACGCCGATGGCACGTTCTCGGATGTCACGGAGGCTGCCGGGATCGGCAAAGTCGCTGGAGGTTTCGGGCTGACAGCCGTGGCGGCGGATTTCGATAACGACGGCTGGCCGGATATCCTCCTCGCCTGCGACTCCACGCCGAGCCTCTTCTTCAGGAACAATCGCGACGGGACATTCAGCGAGGAAGGATTTGATAGCGGTATAGCCCTCAGCGAGGACGGCCTGGTGCAGGCGGGGATGGGGCTGGGAGTCGGGGATTTCCGGCTGGACGGAAGCCTGGACATCGTCAAGACGCACTACGCGGCGGACACGCCGGCCGTCCTAGTAAACAACGGCAGAGGCAGCTTCGAGGACGCAACGATTCGCTCGGGACTGGCCGTCGAGACGCGCTACATCACGTGGGGTGTGGGCGTTCAGGACCTGGACAATGACGGCAATCCGGACATCTTTTGGGTGACCGGCGGCATTTACCCGGAAATGGACAAGCGGCCAGGCAATCCACCGAACAGGACCCCGCGCGTGGTGTTCCGGAACCTGGGGAACGGCCACTTCGAGGAGTTGATTGCCGAGGCCGGCCCCGGCGTCGAGGCGCCGCACATCAGCCGCGGTTGTGCGTTCGGCGATTTCGATAACGATGGCGACGTGGACATCGTTATCGTAAATCACAACGAACC
The DNA here is from genome assembly GCA_050012115.1 of Bryobacteraceae bacterium. Taxonomy (GTDB): domain Bacteria; phylum Acidobacteriota; class Terriglobia; order Bryobacterales; family Bryobacteraceae; genus CAIVVT01. The sequence goes on from JBEKHU010000292.1 coordinate 4,218, forward strand.
GCCATCGCTGCTGCGCAACGATGTGAGCGGCGACAACCATTGGATCAAGGTCAAGCTGACGGGCGTAAAATCGAACCGCAGCGCGATCGGGACGCGGGTTGTGGTGCGCTACGCAGGCAAAGTGCAGGCCCAGGAAGTGCTCGCTCAGTCCTCTTACTTATCAGTCAGCGATAGTCGGCTGCATTTCGGGCTGGGGAGCGCCGGCGCGGCTGACATTGAAATCCGGGGGCCGCTAGGCCTGGTCGAGAAACTCACCCAGGTCGCCGCCGATCAATTGATTTGTGTCACCGAGGGCGCCGGCATCGTGCGGACGCAGAAGTTTGCCGCGAGCCCGGCGCCGGCGCTGCGGCGAAAGACCTGAGAGGCGCGGCCGGGAACTTTGCGCCGTTGCAAACGGCAGCTATGGGGTTGCCATGAAATGATTGTTCTACTGCCTCCTTGCGGTCCAGGCAAGCAGGTTTGTCATTTCATGAAGACGTCTAAGAAGGGGTTGGCGTGTTGAGACGAATCCTGGCAATGCTGGCCGTGGCGGGATCATTGCTCGCGCAGCGTTCTCCTCTCGATGCGGCGTGGGATCTGGCCGCCAAAGGCCAGCCGGAGAAGGCGGCCGACTTGCTCGAGAAACTCATCCGCAAGGAACCCGGGAACGGCGACGCGCGACTCCTGCTGGGCAGTCTCCTGGCAGTCCGGGGCGATTTCGCCGGAGCGATCGTGCAGTTGAAAGAGGGCGTCCGCTTGCTGCCCAACTCGGCCGAGGGGCACAACTCTCTGGGCGAGGCGTTCAACAGCGCGAAGGACGCCGCGCACGCCCGGGAGGAATTCGAAAAAGCGGTCCAGATCAATCCGAAACTGGCCCAGGCGCAAGTCAACCTGGGGATGGTTCTGGC
>JBEKHU010000293.1:0-5092 GCA_050012115.1 Bryobacteraceae bacterium
GGGCTCCACGCTGGGCTCCAGGCTGGGCTCCACGCGGATCTCCAAGCTGATCTGCAAGCCGATGCGGCGGATGGTTCAGGCCATGGCAATCGATGCAGCGGGTGTCGCCAGCCAGGATCGCGTTCTTAAAACTGAAGTGATTGGCGGACCACTTGACCGATCCGGCGTGGCACTTCAGACAATCGTCGTTGCGATAGGCTTCCCGCATCTTCAGCGGAAGGTGAAACTTGCCCGTGTAGTATTTGTGAACGTCCACAAGGCCGGCGATCTTGGCATGCACGGTGCCGAACATGCCGAAGGAGGTATGGCAGGTGTAGCACTGGTTCCGCGGTATGTAGCGGTTCTTGTAGTGGACCGCCGCCAGGCTCGCGCTGTCCGGATTGCGCATGTCGTCGACATAGGCCTGCATGGCCTTGTGGCAGGAGCCGCAGAACTCCACGCGTTCCGCCCGCTCAAACACCAGCAGCGTCCCGAACATGGTGGAGAGGGCGGGTACAATCAACACGCCGGCCACCAGCACGCCCCAGGAGAGGGAGCCCTCGATGCGGCCGCGGTAGCGCAACAGGCTGTACAGGATCAGTGCCGCGCCGAAGATCAGAAGCGCCGTCAACAGCCGGACCCCGTACACCTCGATCGGGTCCTGCGAGAAGGGCGCGTCCAGGGGTTGGCCCAACGCGGGCGACGCCGCAGCCGTAAAGATACAGAGTGAACAGCTCGAACGCCGTCGCACCTGTCAAGCATGCATCGGCGCATTGCGGGCGTCAAGACCCGATTATCCTGAAATCACGGGACACGGCGCAGGCGGGCCCACCGCCCGACGGGCGTTGCCGGCAGCCGCCAGACCGGCGGCCGGGGCCGACAGCGTTGGCGCGCGACCGGAAAAGGGTTCGAGGGGGCCGCTCGATCCGGCTCGTAAGACGGCGCGGAAGAACCGCTCCCTGATGGTCGCGGCTCGGCAACGTGGCGCAAACACAGGGGCACGGGTGGCAGCCGCGCGCGCTAGCAAGCGGTCTTGGGCCGTTTGCGGCAGCCCGCTAAGCCGCCGCTTTGGGCAGGTTGTCGCCTTCCAGCTTCGTAAAGCGCATCACCCACTTGATGACCATGAAGATGGCGAAGGCGACGATCAGGAACTGCAGCGCGTTGTTGATCAGGTTGCCGTAGCCCAGGACCACAATGCCGGCCTTCTTGGCTTCCGCCAGGTTGGCGAAGGCCGCGTTCTTGGGGTTATTCAGGACCACGAACTTGTTGGCCAGATCGACGCCGCCGGTCAGCAGACCGACACACGGGTTGATGATGTCCTCGACCAGGGAGTTGACGATTTTGCCGAAGGCGCCGCCGATCACCACGCCGACGGCGAGGTCGATGACGCTGCCCTTCATGGCGAATGCTTTGAATTCTTGTGCCAGGCTCATGGGTCGCAGGATAGCATGTGGCTTCCTCCATCCCAAGACTGAGCAGGCTGCTGAAGATTCGATGGGACCGCTCTCTTTGGTCACGGCTCGGTAAAACGGCTCGGTAAGACCGCTCCCTGCGGTCACGGCTCGGTCACAACCGCGGCTCAGTCCCCGGTTTTCGCGGCGCGATTTCCGCTTACGGCGCCTGCAGTCTGGTGGCGCGGTCGATCTCGTGTTTCTGGGCCAGAGTGAATGGCGACGACAGATACTTTTTGGCCTCCCGGGCGGGGTCGCTGGAGGGCGTGAAGGCGACCGCCTTGGAGTAGGCGCGTGTGGCCTGCTGACGGCGGCCGCGGATGTCGTAGCACTGGCCCAGCCGCAGCCAGGCCGACGGGCCGGAGTTGGGGTCCAGCACCTCGGCGTGCGCGGTGGCCTGCTCGAGCATCCGGATGGCCGGGTCGAAGTCCTCATACCAGAACAACAGGTTGCCGCGGGCGAACTCGATCCGCTCCTCGGGCAACGTGCGGAAGCCCGGCGCGCCGCTGCGCTTCAGGCTCTCGATGGTTTCCAGCGGCGCCAGGGCCTTGGCCTTGTCGCCCATGTCGGCGTACATTTGCGAGAGCTCGAACAGCACCAGGAAATTGCGCGGGTAGCGCGCGTGCAGGCGTTCGAGCACGGGGACCACGTCCCACGGCCGGCGCTCGCGGCGGTCGATGACGCCCAGCAGGATCTGCGCGTCCACCTTGTTATCGACGCCCTTTTCGGCCACCAGCCGCAGCGTCCGGATGCCCTGCTCGCGGTCGCCGTGAAAGCCGGCCAGAAAGCCAATCATGCGGTAGACCAGCGGCAGCGAGCCGACCAGGTAATCGTGCGCGCCCTGCATCATGCGGGCGTCGACGCGGGCCGGGTCCATCTCGGAGACGCGGTTGTGCAGCTTGCGCGCGGCCGTGGCGTCGCGCAGAGCGTCCAGCCAGGCCTTCCGCACCAGGTAGTCGTAGGTGCCGCGGAAACCGAGTGCCACGCCCTGGGCGTACAGCGCATCCTCGTCATTCGGGTTCTTCTCGAGCGTCCGGCCGGTGAGCTGTAGCACCTTGTCGATCGCGGTCGTGAACAGGCGCTGCTCCTCGGGGGTCGGCTCCATCTTGGGCCGGCGCAGAAACGGGTTGCCGCCGGTGACCATCTGGCTCTCCAGTGCGCCGGAACGGTACATCATGCCGAACAAAACGGCCTCGGCCAGGTGGTTGTGACGGTAAGGATCCTCAGGAGCGATCTCGATAGCGCGCTTGAAGATGGCGATCGACTCGGCGTATTCGAGGTTGTAGAAATGCTCGAAACCCTCTTCAATCAGCGGGTCGGGCGCCGGCCGGGCGGGCGGCCTGGCGGTCTTTGGTGGCGCGGCGGCGAGCAGCGCCAGTAGGAGTGCGACGGCCCTCATCCGCTTTCTATCATTCCATGGCGGGCGGGATCGGATCCGGCGCCGCAGCGCCCGGTTCTGGCAGCCGCTCGAGCGCCCAGCGGGCGTGCTCGGCCACGCCGGCGTCGTCCGATGCGGCCAGGCGCTCGAGCGCCGGCCGGTAGCGCGGGCCGCCCGAGTTGCCCATGGCCGTGGCGACGTTGCGCAGCCAGCCCTCATAGCGCGCCCGCCACAGCGGGGTCCGGCGGAAACGCGCCCGGAATTCCGACCGGCTGATGGCCGCCATTGCCTCGAGATCCAGGCGTGAATTCAGCGGCAAGAATGCGATTTCCGTCGTGGACGGTGCGCGGCGGTTCCAGGGGCAGACCTCCTGGCACAGGTCGCATCCGAAGAGGTGATTGCCCTGCGGCGCGCGGGTCGGCTCAGGGGTAGCACCGCGCTGCTCGATGGTCAGCGTGGAGATGCACAGGCGGGCGTCAAGCTGCCAGGCCGGTCCGGCGGCGCCGGTGTTGGGGACCAGCGCCTGGGTGGGGCAGACGTCGATGCAGCGGGTGCAGGAGCCGCACCGCGCGGGCGGCGGCGCTTCGGTCGGAAGTGCAACGGAGATAAGGATTTCCCCGAGGAAGAACCACGAGCCCAAAGGCTGGTTGATGAGGCAGGTATTGTTGCCGATCCAGCCCAGCCCGGCGGCCTGGGCGTAGGCCCGCTCGAGCAACGGGGCCGTGTCCACGCATACCCGGTGCTCGAATTCGCCCCAGAACTCCTTCAAACGCGCCGCGAGCCGCTCCAACGCTGCGCACAGGACGTCGTGGTAATCGCCGGCGCCCCAGGCGTAGCGGGAGACTGTTCCGGCGCCCGGGGTCGATTCCGGCTCCTGTGTTTTGTACAATTTACCGACGCAGAGGACGCTGCGCGCCGAGGCCAGCAGGCGGCGCGGGTCGGCGCGGGCCTCCAGGCGATGGTCCGTCAGGTAACCCATGGGCCCCGCCAAACCGTCTTCAACCCATTGACGATAAAAGGGGAACTCGGCCGGCGGGAGGGCCGCCGCCACGCCTGCGAGTTCGAAGCCCCAGGCTCGGGCGAGCGCACGGAACCGTTCTCGGGTGGGCGTCTCGCGCTGCTCCAGGAAAGTCATCGGGGCTCAGGTCCGAGTCTAGCGCCTCCGCAGGAGGCTCTCACCGGAGGCGCCGGGGATTGGGCGACCCCCGCCGTTCCCCTTACCTCTGTCCCCCGGCACAGTCGTGACGCCGCTCCGGGGTTTGAACTGCCCGGCTGAAGCTCTGTTAGAATTGGGGCGATGAAGTACCGGATCTATCTGCAACCGGACGAGGATGGGGTCTTCGTGGCCACTTGTCCCGCTCTGCCGGGCTGCGTCTCCCAAGGCCAAACGCGCGCCGAAGCAACCGAGAACATCCGGGAGGCCATCGAGGGCTACCTGCTGAGCTTGAAGAAGCATGGCGAGCCGGCGCCACCGAGCATTCTCGAAGAAGTGATTGAGGTCGCGGGCGGATGAAGCTGCCGGTAGTCTCCGGCCAGCGAGGCCGTCAAGGCATTCCGAAAGCTCGGCTACGAACTGGATGGGCAGCACGGCAGTCATCTCATCCTGCGTCACGTGAAGCCGCCACACCGGCGCCTGTCCATTCCGAACCATAGTGAACTCGCCAAGGGAACACTCCGGGCGCTGATTCGAGAGGCCGGACTGACGGTGGAGGAATTCGAGCAACTGCTGTGATGCGTGCGGGCGCGCTGGCTGTGCTTCCGCCACCCGCCGAACCGTACCGCGCCAGCAACTTTCCTCCTCCGCTTCTGTGCCTTATCTCCAACCAGATCAGCCGACTAGCCAGAACCGAGCGACAGGCCACGCCGTTCGACGCGGCATATTACCAATGGAGGGCGAATCCGCTCCATTCGACCGGAGTTTGTACTCCTTTGGGCCTGATTTGCATAGAATTCGAAAGAGAAGAAACCCGTCCGCACATCCTGGTGAGGAGTCGTTCGAAATCATGCATAAACCGATAAAGTATGTCGAAAAGGCCGCTTCCCTGGCTGCGAATGTGGTGTGGCAGGCCTTTGACACGCTGAATCAGATCAAGCAGAATCCGGGCTTTACGCCGAAGTGGTCCGAACAGCCGCTGCTGAAGTCGTACGAGAAGATGAAGCCCAAGCTGGGCTGGCCCCGCACGACCGACTCGCTGTGCCCGAAGTGCATTCCGGAGATCCGCCAGCAGGTGATTGACGGCAAGAAGCCGGTCAGCGTCCTGGTGAATGAGCGGCCGGGCGAGAT
>JBEKHU010000294.1:0-5055 GCA_050012115.1 Bryobacteraceae bacterium
ATAGCAGGCATCGACGTGCAGCCGCTTCAACCCGCGGTTGGAGGCCTTCACGACCACTTCGGCGAATCGCGAGATCTTGCGCAGGCCCTGCGCCGGGTTGCGCCGGGCGAGCGAACGCACTTCCCGTGCCAAGGAAGCGACTTGGAAGCAGTGCTCCAGGAAGAAGGCATCTCCGGCCAGCAAGCTGGTGAAGCTGCGCGGGTGGCGCTGGACGGCGGCGACGATCTGCCGGGCGCGAGCGGGCGCATAATGTTCGGCGGTCCGCTCCCGTCCGGCCGAGCGCAGGGCGCGGTGAATCGGTGCGAGCAGCCCGGGCAGCTGGTCCAATGCGGTCAAGGCCGCGCGCTGCACGGGGTAGGGGCTCATGGGGTCGTAGCCGTACTGCCCGCGCTTGCGGTCGACGAAGGGCAGCGAGGCCGCGTAGACCAGCACCGGCCAGACTACGTTGGGCGCGTCGTAGCGCTCGACGTCCGCCAGGCAAAGCGCCGGCAGCCAGTAGCGGCCCATCTCCTGCAGCGCCAGCGAGAGCCGGATCGACTTTTCCAGGTAATCGGCGTCGCGCTTCGACGGCATCTGGCTCCACGCTTCCGCCCAGCGCCACGGCGTCTGAAGGGTGAACGTCGCCTGGCAGGGCTCTCGCGGCAGCGGCGGCGCGGGCAGGCCGTAGGCCTCCAACAGCCGCAGCCACGGACCATTGGGCTCGTCCCGGCTGACCATGCGGCGGTCTTCGAAGGACAGGTGAATCGTGTCATCCGCGGGCGCTTCTGAACGCGCCGTGAAGACTGCGCTGAGCAGCAGCGACGCCGTCTCACGCGCGGCACAGCCCTGCTCCACAATGGCCGGTCTGACGAGGCTCAGCCGTCCCGCCGACTTCCGGATCTCCGCCTCGGCCAGGCGCTGGCGCTGCAGGTGCCAGGCCCGCTTCTCGAGGAACGGCAGCACCATCTCCACGCGGATGCTTCTGTGGTGGATGGACAAAGCGCCCCCGCCCAGCAGCAACGCGCCGCTGCCGGTTTCGAGGCACGGCTGCAGGTCGAGGTCGAGCGCGCGTTGCACAGCGGCGCCGCCTCGCGCGTCGGCCGCGAATGCAACCTCGGCCAGCGGGGTCTCCTCGCCGCACCCATCGATCCACGCCGGGAGCTCCGCTTCCGCCAGCCGGCATGCCGCTGCCGCGGCCTCCCGGAGCAGCCGGTCGCGCAGCCGTTTCATCCACAGATTCACACTCTCCAGGACGTTCGCCGCATTGGCGTCCGCACTCAGTGCTCCGCACGACTCTGCGATGCGGCCGCGGTACCAGGGCGCCAGCGCGCGCCATTCCGCATCGGCCTCGAGCCGCAACCGGACCAGCAGTTCCGCAAGGTCCCCGCGCTTCAGCAGCGAGTTGAGCCGGGAGGCCGCCGCGGCCAGGCGCTCCGCCGTCCCGGTTTCCAACAGACCGGCAAGAGAGGAGTTGGACACGCCCAATAGCCAGCGTCCGGCGGCACTGTTCCGGAAGGACTGGCCCTGACTTTCGAGTTCCTGCCGGAGAAGCTCCGCGAAGGCCTCCGAGGGTGCGGAGGGGTCCAGCGCCACCGCCCACACGCCGAGCTCAGCCAGTGCTCCCATCGACGTCGCCGCTTCCCACACAGCGTGCTCCTCGCTGGTGGTCAGGCCGCGGAAGTACAGCGCGAGGTCGTCCAGGTGATCGGTGCGCGCACCAATTCGCTCAGCAAGGTCCCGCCAGCGCAGGCTGCACGAGTCGGCGAAGACGCCGCGCAGCCACTCCACCGAAGTCGTGCCGGTGAGCGCGCGCAGCAGTGGGTCGAAACCCTCCGCGGCGATTGCGCATTCCGCCTTCACTTCACGGCCGGCCTGATGGCGGCAGATGTTGAGACGGCTCCGCCCACCGGCTTCGCGCCACACCACCGACCGGAATTCGCCGCTCAGCCGAAGGCCGGCCGTTACCGGGACGCCAGCGTCGACGCGCACCGGGCGCAGGCCCAGCGGAAAGCCCGGTGTGATCTCCCGCAGCCAGTGCACGTCCAGCGTGAGCGGCCAGCTGGCGTTCAGCCGCAGCGCGCCGCTCCGGCTCTCGACCCGGATCGCCCGCCCAGCGGGCAACTGGGCCGGCGGGACGTCGAGTAGCGGCCGCGGTGTGAGATCCGGCGTAGTCCAAAGCGCGATTCGGCGGCCGACGCGGACGGTCTTGGCACAGATCCAGGTTTCATCGACACACTGGCCGGTCAGACCGGCGAGTTGGAGCGCACTGAGTGCATGCGAGGTCATCGGGATTTTCCAGGCCTCCTGATCGGTTTAGGTTGTTGGGGAAAGGCTTCCACCTTCAACCTAACTCACGGCGCCAAGAAAACGGCCCGTTTTCGACCCTGATGGGAAGGCTTCAGGATCGACCTAAAAGTATGGCGCGCCAAGGCTTTTCCATTCGCGAATCTTCTTTTGCCGGGCTTGTGACCGTCTTCGGAAGCGCGCCAGAAAATCGTTCATCTGGCCCAGCGAGGCAAAATGTCCGGTGAAGCGCGGGTCGTCGCGCGGCAGCGCCGTTCTGCGGCGCTGGAAGTCCCGCGGCGTGAAAACTCCGCGCGCCCCGATGACCGCCGAGCCCATGGGACGGTACTCGTACGTGCCTTGCGCCCACGCCGTCTCGGCGCCGACCCACAGCGCGAAGCCCACCTCAGCCCAGCCCTCCCGGATCGAGCATCCACGCCGAAGGATGCTGCTGCAGACCGATGCGCGGATAGTAATCCACGGCCTTCGGCGCGGCCAGCAGGACCACCTGGTACCCGCCCGCCTCCAGCGAGAGTCGCAGCAGCTCCCGCCCGATGCCCTGCCGCTGGTGGCTGGCCAAAACCGCCAGGTCGCTGCAGTAGTTGACGAAGGCGAAGTCGCACAGGCAGCGCGAGACGCCCACCAGCCGGTCGCCTTCCCAGGCCGTCACGATCAGGTTGGCGTGCCGCAGCATCTTCTCCAGCCGCGCCGTGTCGCCGACGGGCCGGCGTTCGCCCAGCGTGGAAGCTTCCAGCACTTCCCGGAATTGTTCGACCGTGATGGGCCGATCCGTCGCGTACGTGATCGCGTTGCTCATTGATTGTGTCCCAGCCTCTGCCTGCATTCCCGCGGCGTTGTTCGAGCGCCGATTCATGTAGGATATCCCGGGAGGCAAACCCGCTATGACACGCAGACAACTCGTCGCCGCCGGCTTGAGCCTGCCGCTCGCCGCGCAGATGGAGCCGGGCCAGAAGAAGCCGCGCCAGGGCCGGCTGAAGCAGGGCGTGTGCGGCAGCGTCTTCGGCCGCGGCATGAGCTTTGAGGATCAATGCCGCAACGCGGCGCTGCTAGGCGTTCACGTCTTCGACCTGCAGGAGCCCGAGCGCTGGCCGATCATCGAGAAATACGGGCTCAAGCCGAACATGATTCCGGGCGGCGGGCAACTGGCGAACGGCATCAACGACGAAGCCAACCACGCCCGGATCGAACAGGAATTCCGGACCAAGCTGCCGCTGTGCGCCAAACACGGCGTTTCCACGATGATCGCGCTCTCCGGCAACCGCCGCGGCAAGACCGACGAACAGGGCTGGGATGCCTGCTACAAGATCCTGAAGAAGGTCGTGCCGATTGCCGAGAGCGAAGGCGTGACCATCTGCCTGGAGTTGCTGAACTCCAAGGTGGATCACAAGGACTACCAGTGCGACCACACCACCTGGGGCGTGGAGATCGCCCGGCGCGTCAATTCGCCGCGCTTCAAATTGCTGTATGACATCTACCATATGCAGATCATGGAGGGCGATGTCATCCGTACCATCCGCCAGAACATCCAGTACCTCGGCCATTTCCACACCGCCGGCGTGCCTGGCCGCCACCAGATGGACGATACGCAGGAGCTGAACTACAAGGCCATCTCGCAGGCCATCGTCGACCTCGGCTATACCGGGTACATGTCGCACGAGTATTCGCCGTCGCAGGGCCTTGATGCGCTGAAGACGCTGGACGCGATGCTGACCATTTGCGACGTGTAACGGCCTTGGACGAAAGGTGCGTCAGAACGCGTAGCCAGGCCGCTGCGCGGGGACGGCTCCTCTTAAATAACTGTTTATATATTAATGATTTAGAAGAACGGGAGCGTTGCCTGCGGCGCTCCTGCCTTGCGGCGTTTCTAGCACAGGGGCAGCGGGTCTGGGGCGGCGCAGGCGAGGGCGCGCCGGCGCCGGTTTGATCGCCTGGCGCGCGTTCGGGGAATCCTCCCAGCTCCCTGGCCGCCAATCCTTCCTGTTGCATCACGATTGAATACATGGTAATCTCTACTAGGATTAGGGAAATGCCCAGCCCAAGCCTGATGAACGCATCGGTCAAATGCGAATACGCGCTGCGCGCGGTGCTGGATCTGGCTCTCGCCGCCTCGAAGACGGAGCCGATCCGCATCGCGGACATTGCCTCGCGCCAGCGGATTCCGCAGAAGTTCCTCGAAACCATCCTTTCCGACCTGCGCAAGCGCGGTCTGCTGGAGTCGCGCCGGGGCGCGGAAGGCGGCTACATGCTGGCCCGGCCGGCCGAGACCATCACAGTGGGGGAAGTGGTGCGCGCCGTCGAGGGAGGGCGCTCCTTGCACAAATCGGAGGAGCCCGGGCCGATTGAGTTCCTGTGGGATGAGCTCAACGCCGCGATCGGCGCGGTGGTCGACCACAAGACAATCGCCGAGCTCGCGCGCCAATGGCGCGATCGGCAAACACAGAATGCACCGAATTGGGAGATTTAGGAAATGCCAGTTTATGCAGACAACTCATTGAGCATCGGAAGGACTCCGTTGGTCCGGCTCAACCGCGTCACGCAGGGCTGCCACGGAACGGTTCTGGCAAAGATCGAAGGCCGCAACCCGGCCTACTCGGTCAAGTGCCGCATCGGCGCGTCGATGATCTGGGACGCCGAGAAGCGCGGCGTGCTGACGCCGGGCAAGGAGATCGTGGAGCCGACCAGTGGTAACACGGGCATCGCGCTGGCCTATGTCGCGGCGGCGCGCGGCTACGCGATCACGCTGACCATGCCCGAAACGATGTCGCTGGAGCG
>JBEKHU010000295.1:0-5050 GCA_050012115.1 Bryobacteraceae bacterium
CGTGGCGATCGTGCACCTGCAGGTCACCCCGAAGGGCCTGCCGGATCACGTGGAACTCATCGAGGCGCCTGGCGGATTGGCAGGCCCCGCCGCCCTCGCGGCGGTTCGTTCGTGGAAGTTCCAACCGGGGGTTCTCAATGGGAACCCAAGAAAGGCCAGCGGCACCGTCGAACTGCACTGCCGAACTGCCCAGACGATTGCCGCTCGTTCCTCGGAAAGTTCGGCTCTCGCGACTGCGCAGCGCGTCGGCTTGGGGACTTCCGCGCCCGTGCCTATCTACAAGCCTGAACCCGAGCACTCCGAAGTGGCACGCCAGGCCAAGTACCAGGGGAAAGTGGTTTTCGCCTTAATAGTGGACACATCCGGCCACGCCGTCCACATATCGGTGCTCCAGCCGCTCGGGATGGGCTTGGATCAGCAGGCTATGGGAGCAGTCAGCCAATGGCGCTTCAAACCGGGCATGAAAGACGGCAAACCCGTGAACATTGCCGCCAACCTCGAAGTGAACTTCCGGCTGATGTGATGATCGGCATCGCTGTGCATTCCCGCCCGAAGTCAGGGTCCTGACGGATTCCGGCGTGGCGTCGCAATCGTCCCCTCGTCGGAATGCGCGCCCGGCGTCTGCGCCGCGCGCGAGAGCCCCCGGGCGCGTGCCCTCCGCGCCGCCGACCAGGCCTCTCCGCGGCGTGATGCGGATGCGCCAGGCCCTGCCAGCGCTTACCCGTATCCTCCTCGAAGCGCGCTCCCAATAAGCTTCGAACTTCCTTACCCGTTGAGGCATCGCCACCGGACCTCCGAGCCTGATGCCGCCCTTGGAGTGATCCCGGCAGCGGCAGCACGAGAGCGGGCGCAAGCAGGGAAAAGCCGAAAGGGTGTCTTGAAATCCTCCTGCAAATAATTGATTCTACATAATTCCAGAAAGTCAGTGGCAGCCGCACAAACCTCCTCGGATGCATCGCACCCGACACGTATTTTCTTTTCGGGATTCGGTATTTGCCGAAGTGCGTTAATGAACTCAGCCCGCTGTTGATCTGAGAGCTTTAGATATGGACGTTCTGGCCAAACCACCCATCCAAACGCTATCGTCAGTCCTCCCAGCAAAAGCAGCGAGCAGACAGATGTGCGCAACGAGCGCTTCTGAACGTACTCCAGTTGCAGGACCGGGTAAATCAAACTTGCGAATAACGCAATGAGCAGTACCACAGTCAGGGCAGGAGTTTTGCTGGGGAGCAGTAAGAGAGCTATTGCCACGGCAAGCCCACTCCAAAACAGGACTTTCCCGAGCGTTTCTTTACTGTTGTACATGCGGGTTTGCGCCATCGGCATCCACCGCATTCTCTCTCGATGCGATTCATGGTACACTCCAATCACGCCGCATTTAACGCCGGTCTGGAGTGTTCGCAGCACCCCCGAACGGTGGCAGCCGGTTAGAGTGTTTTCAATCGCCTACCCCATATTACGCCAGTAATTCGCTGATCGTCCATATATGATTGGTGATCCCCGTCTCCATCGCAGGCGTGACCCGCAGTGTGCGGTGAATCCGGCAGAAGTTGTAATAGGCGAAGTGCGGGCAGTATGCGTACCAGAGGCTTTCCCACTTCTTGCTGAACGCATTCGTCAGCCTGGTGAGGCGGCGCATTTGCGGATGGTCAGGTTCTGGCGCTCCACAATCGAAGTGCAGATGCGCATCGGATCGGGGTTCCGGCACGTTCTGTCACTGGCTCGTATATGATATCCGGCCGGACATGCACAATTTGGCGCAGGGCCTCAAGCCCGGCTCGGTGGGAGTGAGCGGCACCAACGATTTCGGCCGGCTGGGTTATAGCGGCCCGTGTCCGCCCAGGGGATCGGCGCACCGGTACTATTTCCGGCTGTATGCGCTCGACGTCAACACTCTCGGTCTGCGCCCAGGAGTAGGACGCCGGGAATTGTCGCAGGCCATGAACGGGCACATCCTGGCGGAAATGCAGTGCATGGGCCGGTTTCAACGGCGCTAGGACTTACCAGTTCGTGATCGAACTGGCCAGACCGGGCTTTTGTACCAGTTTGATTGAGAGTATAACTCTGCCCGCGGATTGCTGGCAGAGTCGAGCTTCGGTGGCTCCCTTCGCCTGCCTATGAGGTTCCAGCCGGCCGGCGAGGACCGGAGTCCAGGCCGAGCGCAGCGAGTTCATCGCTAGAGCCTGGACGCCGGCCGCAGCCCGGCCGCAGCCAGGATCTGGCAGGCGAAGGGAGACTGTGTTGCGCCTGAGCTAGGCTGCCGCGGCGCGCGCCAGCGGCGCCGGCGGACGATAGCCCAGGGAGCTATGCGGACGGACGGTGTTGTAGTGCTCACGCCACATTCCGATGATCACCTGCGCCTCGCGCAGCGAATAGAAGATCTCGCCGTTCAGGCATTCATCGCTCAGTTTGCCGTTGAACGATTCGCAGTAGCCGTTCTCCCATGGGCTGCCGGGCTCGATAAACAGCGGCTTGGTACCAAGCGCATGGAGCCACGCCCGCACCCGTTTCGCGGTCATCTCCGCGCCGTTGTCTGACCGTACATGCTCGGGCACCCCGTACTGCAGCATGCACTCGCCCAGCGTCTCGATCACGTCATGGCTGTTTAGCCTCCGCGCCACGCGCAGCGCCAGGCATTCGCGCGTAAACTCGTCGATCATGGTCAGCAGCCGCAGGCTGCGCCCGTCGTGCGTGCGCGCTTGCACGAAGTCGTAACTCCAGACATGATTCTTGCTCTCCGGCCGCAGCCGGATACAGGATCCATCGTTCAGCCACAGGCGGCCCTGCGGCTTCTGTTTGGCCGGTACCTTCAACCCCTCGCGCCGCCAGATGCGCTGCACCCGGTCTTTGCCCACGTGCCAGCCATCCCGGTTCAGCAAGGCCGTGATCCGGCGGTAGCCGTAGCGGCCGTACTGGCTGGCCAGCGCGATAATCGCCTTGGTCAGTTCGTCTTCGTCATCCCGCTGTGTCGGCTGGTAACGCTGCGTGCCGCGCGGCTGATTCACCAGGCGGCACGCCTGCCGTTCGCTGAGTCCCTTTTCCCGAGCGTGCTCAACGGCCACGCGGCGCCGCTCGGGACTTAAAAGTTTCCCTGGGCGATGTCCTTCAGGATCTGCTTCTCCAGCGTCAGGTCGGCGACCACGCGCCGCAGTTGCGCGTTCTCCTTCAGTAAATCCTTCAGCTTCCGCGCCTGCTCCAGCTTCAGCCCGCCGTACTCCTTGCGCCAGCGGTAAAACGTCTGCTCGGTGATCCCCGCTTCCTTGCAGGCCAGCGCAATCGTCTTGCCCTGGCTCATCAGGACTTCAATCTGCCGCAACTTCGCGACAATCTGCTCTGGTGTGAACGCCTTCTTGGGCATCTTCCCGGTTCCTTTCTGTCCCCAGTCTCTCCGTTCGACTGGTACAGAAAACGCCGGTCAGGTCACGAGCTCGAGGCGTCTTCGCGGAGGAGACGGCCCAATGACTCGGAGATACCACCCGAGGCTTAGTTCATCGAGAGTGGTTCGGACCATGTCCCCCGACGAGCGGGGAACCGGCATGTCGGTGACTTTATGAGCGACGCTCCGCAGATTGTCGATCTGACGCAAGTGCCATCGGTCCCATGGGCGTGGGTCGATGAGCACGTCTACGCCGCCATCCGCGGGTGCAGCGTGAAAGTGTTGCAAAACGAACGGCGGATGAACATCGGCTGCCCGTTCCGGCGAATCAACGGAACGACGATCAGGTACAAGCTTGGGGACATCACGGCGTTCCTGGAGTCCCAACCGCAGGGCGGTGGCTCGGCAGCGCCCAGTAAGCCCGCCGACCGTAATCGTGGCCGCCCGCGCCGACAAACAACTTGACTGTATGAGCAGCCCGAGACCTGAATGGGGTCCAGGTTAAGTTCCACCGAATGAGCGTCTTCAAGAACGGTAGGCTCTACCATTACGAATTCAATCTGGACGGGCGGCGGCACCGCGGCTCCACCGGCACCGCGAATAAGCCACAGGCCATCGCAGAGGAACGCCGCCAGCGCGAGCGATTGGAGAGGAGTTACAGCCAGGTCATCGAAGAGGAATCCCGCGAACAGCAGCGGAAAACGATCCAGCAAGCGGCGAGTGAGTTCCTCGAGGATTACAGAGCCAAACACCAGTCGCCGACGTACGCGGAGTATGCCCTCGGGCATGTGAGCAGGCTACTTGGCGGCAGTCTGGTGGTGGAGATTACGCCGAAAGTCGTGAAGCGATATCAAGCCGATCGCCTGAATGAGAAAGCCGGCCCGAAGACCATCAACGATGAGGTGCAGTTGTTGATCCGGCTGTGCGGCGAGCAGGGCGCTCTGATTCGCGCGGCGCTACGCCGCGACAAGGCGCTGAAGCTGCCGTTGCCCCCCTCGCCCGGCCGCCCGTACAGCGCGGAGGAGAAGGCGCGGATGCTGGAGGAGGCGCAGAAGCTGCGCACGCCGCAGATGCACGCGGCCCTCGCGTTGGATTTGAACACAGGACTCCGTGATAAGGAATTGCGCGAGATCCGGTGGTCGCAGATCGACCTGATCCACAAGAAGACGCTCACGGTGGGCAAGGCGAAAACCGAGGCCGGCACGGGGCGCGTGATCCCGCTGAACGAAACGGCCATCGCTGCGCTGGAGGCGCACGCCGTCTGGTACATCCGGCGGTTCGGGGAGTGCCGTCCGGAGTGGTTTGTGTTCGCCTTCGGGACGCCTCTCCCCAAAGATCCGACACGCCCAATCACGTCTTTCAAGACGGCGTGGACCAAAGTCCGTGAGAAGGCGGGGGTGAAGGGCCGGTGGCACGACAACCGCCACACCCTGGTCACGGAACTGGCGGAATCGGGCGCCGGCGACGAGGTGATCATGAGCATCGCCGGGCACGTCTCGCGCGCCATGCTCTCGCGGTACTCCCATGTGCGGATGCAAGCAAAACGGCGCGCCCTCGACGAAATCGCCGCACGCCAGCGCGCAGCTGACGAAATGCGCCTACAGGAAGCCGTGCGGCAGCAGGCCACGGTGGTACCTAAATTAGCGGTGGTTCAGTAAACGCCAGCGGCAGTCA
>JBEKHU010000296.1:0-5049 GCA_050012115.1 Bryobacteraceae bacterium
GCCTGCCGCCACACCGCTTCGCTCTGCGGCTGAACTCCGGCCACGGCGTCGAACACCGCCACCGCGCCATCTAGAACCCGCAGGCTGCGTTCCACCTCAGCCGTGAAGTCCACGTGCCCCGGCGTGTCGATGATGTTGATCTGATGCTCCCGCCACGAACACGTGGTGGCCGCTGACGTAATTGTGATGCCACGTTCCTGCTCCTGCACCATCCAGTCCATCGTGGCGGTGCCTTCATGCACTTCACCGATCTTGTAGGTGCGGCCGGTGTAGTACAGAATGCGCTCGGTAGTCGTCGTCTTACCGGCATCAATGTGGGCCATGATGCCGATATTCCGCATCTTCTCGAGTGCGATCGTACGTGCCATATCAGTCGTGTTCAGCGCGGAGGCCTGCGTTCGTTCTCCCTTGCGCTACCACCGGTAATGCGCGAAAGCCTTATTGGCCTCGGCCATGCGGTGCACGTCGTCCTTCTTCTTCATCGCGGAGCCGCGGCTGTTGGCGGCATCCATCAGCTCATTGGCCAGCTTTTCGGCCATGCTCTTCTCGGAACGCGCGCGCGACCCCGCCAGGATCCAGCGGATCGCCAGGGATGTGCGCCGATTCTGTGGGACTTCGATCGGCACCTGGTAGTTCGCGCCACCTACGCGCCGCGTCTTGACCTCAAGCAGCGGCTTGCAGTTCTCCACCGCCTTCTTGAAGAGCTTGAGCGGCTCGTCGTTGGTCCGCTCCTGGATCATGTTCATAGCGCCGTAGAAGATGTTCTGGGAAGCCGTCTTCTTGCCTTCCCACATCATTGAATTGATGAATTTCTCGGCCAGCGTTGAACCATACACGCTGTCGGGCGGGATTTCTCGCACCTCAGCGCGGCGTCTGCGAGGCATTTCAGCTCAGCTCCTTTCCCTTCGCTGCATCACTTCTTGGCCTTGGCCGCGGAAGCCTGGCCCGCCTTCGGACGCTTTGCCCCGTACTTTGAGCGCCCCTGCATCCGGCCCGAAACGCCCGCGGTGTCAAGGGTGCCCCGCACGATGTGATATCGCACGCCCGGCAGATCCTTCACACGGCCGCCTCGGATCAGCACGATCGAGTGCTCCTGCAGGTTATGCCCCACGCCCGGGATATAGGTCGTCACTTCGATGCTGTTGGTCAGCCGCACCCGCGCTACTTTGCGCAGCGCCGAGTTCGGCTTCTTGGGGGTCGTCGTATACACGCGCGTGCACACTCCGCGCCGCTGCGGGCACGACTGCAGCGCCGGGCTCGCGGTCTTGTAACGGGGCGGCCTGCGCCCCTTTCGGACAAGCTGATTAAACGTAGGCACGAACTAACCTCTGTCTCATCTGTCAGAGCGTCGTTTCCACCACCCGGCCGCAAACGCGCAAATACCCATCGCTCTGCGGTCTCGAACGTTGGAGAATTCCCGAAAATCGGCGGCGTCGGGCCGGAACCTGCCGGCTTAGCCGTAGAAGAGGGTCGTTAAGACCCGCCCATATCCCTGCCAGAGCTCGGCCGGCAGGAACCTCGGGGCGGCTGCCCGGACGGCCCTTCGCTCACAAGCCGTTGCCTGATCGCAAAGAGGGTAGCCGGAGCAGTCCAGCAAACTCCTCAAACTTTTTCAGCGTAGCACACCACGTGCCAGATGTGTCAACGTGGCTCGTCCAGACACGATGCTTAGGGATTTCGGTCGTGGAAATATATCTTTCGATATCCTCACACTGCCGTCCCGCGCGCCTCGGATCGCCTCTCCGCCCCTCGAAAGTGGGCTCCCCTCTCCAGGCTCGCATCTTCAATTAATAAGGTTCCCGGTCGAAGATGCCGGTCTTCAGTCGGGTTCGCGTCCTTCGCTCGGCGCGTGACGCCCTTCGGAATGGTGCCGCACATCGATGCCCTTCACCATGAAAAGAACGTCTTCCGCGATGTTGGTGCTGTGATCGGCGATGCGCTCCAGGTTCCGGACCACCGCGATCAGGTCAACGGCCTGGCGGATCCCGCTCGGCTCGTGCTCCATGAAGCTGATCAGTTCGTGGTAGTTCGCCGTGCGCAGGTTGTCGACCGCCGTATCGGAGGCCAGAACACTTCGCGCCAGCTCGGCGTCGCGCGTCACGAACGCGTCGAGGCTCTTGCGGACCATCGACTGCACCAGGCCGGCGATGTGCGGGATGTCCACCATCGGCTTGATCACCGGCTCCTGCATCAGCGACTTGGCGCGCTGCGCGATGTTCACTGCCAAGTCGCCCATCCGCTCCAGGTCCGTGTTGATCTTCAGCGCGGCGACGATCAGGCGCAGGTCGCTCGCCACCGGGTGCTGGAGCGCGAGCAGGCTGATGGCGAAATCGTCAATTTCGATCTCGATCTGGTTGACGTGCGCTTCATTGCTCAGTACCTCTTCCGCCGCGTCCAGATCTTTCTCCGTCACCGCGTGAATGCTGCGCTGGACGGCAGATTCCACGAAGGTGCACATCTCCAGCAACATGTTGTTGAGCTGTTCGAGTTCTTCCAAGAAATGACGCACGGAGCCCCCTGATCGTCCTCTCATCCGAATCGGCCGGTGACGTAATCCTCGGTTTCCTTCCTGGAAGGATTCCGGAAGATGGCGGGCGTCCTGTCGAATTCAATCAGCCTGCCCAGCAGGAAAAAGCCAGTGTATTCCGCCACGCGCGCCGCCTGCTGCATGTTGTGCGTGACGATCACGATCGTGCAACTGTCCTTCAATTGAAAGATTAGGTCCTCGATCTTCCCCGTGGCGATGGGATCGAGCGCCGAGCACGGCTCGTCCAGCAGCAACACCTCCGGATTCACCGCCAGCGCACGGGCGATGCACAGCCTCTGCTGCTGGCCGCCCGAAAGCGAATAGGCCGATTCCTCCAGCTTGTCCTTCACCTCGTCCCATAGCGCCGCCCGCCGCAGGCTGCTTTCCACCATTTCGTGCAATTTGTTCCCGCGGGCAAACCCGTTGATGCGCAGACCGTAAGCCACGTTATCGAAAATCGATTTTGGAAACGGGTTCGATTTCTGGAAAACCATCCCCACGCGGCGGCGCAATTGCGACACGTCCATCTCGAAAATGTTCGTCCCGTCCAGCAGCACATCCCCTTCCACGCGCGTCTTGCGTACCAGTTCGTGCATCCGGTTCAGCGTCCGCAGGAAGGTCGACTTCCCGCAGCCCGAAGGACCGATGAAGGCCGTCACGCGGTGCGTGTTCACCTCCAGGCTGATCTCCTTCAGCGCCTGGAAGTCCCCGTAGTAGAAGTTGAGGCCAGTGGCTTTCAGCTTGGGCGTGGCGCCCTCCGGCGCCCGGGCCGCGATCTCTCCCTGCAAGGCAGGCAGGCTCGACAAGCCCTCGATGTTCAGGCCGGAAACCGGCTCGACGGGACTATCCATGGTTCACCTTCCGGTGTGGCCCTTCCTGGCAAGAACCATTCGGGAAAAAACGTTCACCGCCAGCACGAGCGTCAGCAGCACGAAGCCCGCCGACCACGCCTGCCGGTGCCAGTCGTCGTAGGGCGAGATCGCATACGTGTAAATCATGACTGGCAGCGACGACGTGGGCTGATTCCACCCTGGACTCCAGAACTGGTTCCCGAATGCCGTGAAAATCAGCGGCGCCGTCTCTCCGGCCACGCGGGCCAGGTCCAGCATGATGCCCGTCACGATGCCGTGTATGGCCGCTGGGATGACGACCGTGACAATCGCTTTCGGCTTCGACGCCCCCAGCGCCACCGCGCCTTCGCGCAGCGAATTCGGAACCGCCCTGAGAAACTCCTCGGTGCTGCGGACCGCAATCGGAATCATCATCACGCCCAGGGCGATGCCGCCCGCGAACGTGGAGAAGTGGTGCTGCCTGACAATAATCACCGTGTACGCGAATATGCCGATCACGATCGAAGGCACGCCGTTCAGCAGGTCGGTTGTGTAGCGCACGATGAACGAGAAGCTGCTCCCCCCGAACTCGGCCAGATAAACCCCGCCCAGAAAACCGATCGGCACGCCAATCAGCGTGGCCAGCAGCAGCAGTTTCGCGCTTCCCTGAATTGCGTTCGCCATCCCTCCGCCGGTTTCGCCCACCGGCACCGGCAGCTTCGTAAAGAAATTCCAGTTCAGGCTCGTTCCGCCATGCCACAGCAGGTATCCCAGAATGAAAAACAGGACCGAGACCGCAAGCAGAGTGCACACCCCGGTCAGAGTGAGCATCACAACGTTCGTCGCTTTGCGGTACACCAGGCGTGCCGTCACTTAGGAGCTCCCCTTCTTGGTTGTGCTCAGAATCAGCAGGCGCGCCAGGCCATTGATCACGAAAGTCAGGGCGAATAGCACCAGCCCCAGCTCGATCAAGGCGTTTACATAAAGATCTCCGGTCGCCTCGGTGAACTCGTTGGCGATGACTGAGGCAATCGAGTACCCCGGAGCGAACAGGCTGGCGTGGATCTTGGGATCGTTGCCGATCACCATGGTCACCGCCATCGTCTCGCCCAACGACCGCGCCAGTGCCAGAAAGATCGATCCGATGATGCCTTTCCGCGCGAAAGGAACCACGATATCCCACGTCGCTTCCCACTTCGTCGCTCCCAGCGCCATGGCCGCCTCCCGCTGATCGCTCGGCACCGCCAGCAGCACTTCGCGCGAAATGGAAATGATGAACGGGATGATCATGATCGACAGCACGAATCCCGCGGCCAGAACGCTGACGCCATAGAACGGACCCTGAAAGAACGGCAGAAAGCCAAGCACCCGGCGGATCGCCGGTTCCACTGTCTTCAGGAAGGGGACCAGGACAAAGACGCCCAGCAGCCCGTAGATCACGCTGGGTACCGCGGCCAGGAGTTCGATCAGAAACGTGAGCGCATCCGACACGCGCGTCGGAGCCATCTCGGCTAGGAAAATGGCGGCGCCAACTCCCAGCGGAATCGCCTGCAGCAGCGCCAGCGCCGAAGTAATCAGCGTTCCGTAGATGAATGGCAGCGCCCCGAACTGCCCCGCCACCGGGTCCCACACCTTCGTCGTCAGGAACGACCAGCCGAATTCGTGCCGCGACAGCGCCGAGTTCCGGAACAG
>JBEKHU010000297.1:0-5018 GCA_050012115.1 Bryobacteraceae bacterium
AAAGTGGTCCACGCGCAGTGCGGGTACTTCCGCAACAGTGATTTCGGCGAACGCGGAATGCCGGTGGATGATCCGAACGCCCAGCCCGGTCCGGACCTCAACTGGGACGCGTTCCAGGCGGACGCGCCGTCTCGACCGTTCACCGCATCCCGGTTCTTCCAGTGGCGCATGTACATGGACTACTCCGGAGGCCCGGTCACCGATGTTTACCCCCACCCGCTGACACGTCTGTTGAAAGCCGTCGGCGCTGGTCTTCCGAAGAAAGTCGTGGCAACCGGCGGCACTTACTTCTGGGGCGGCGGGCGGGATGTGCCGGACACCTTCGACATGCTCATCGAATACCGCGAGAAGCTCACCATCGCGGTGCTCGGCACGCTTGCGAACGACTCCGATCTCGACACCGTGATTCGCGGCAGCGAGGGAACAATGAGGTTCACCGGCAGGTCCGGCATCTCCGTGACCCCGCAGCCCGAATCCCACAGGAACGCTTACGAGATTCGAAACGAACACTACGAGCTCGACCACCAGCGCGATTTCTTCGACTGCGTGCGGACCCGAAACCGGCCGCGTGCCGACATCGAGCTCGGCTATGCCGTGCAGGTGCCGCTCATTATGGGCATGCGGTCATTTATCGAGAACAAAGTGGCGCTGTTCGATGCAGCCGCCGAAGAAATCCGAATGAGCTAGGAGGGCCAAGGTGAATCTCTATTCCCGGCGCAGCTTGCTGGCGGCAGCGGCGTGCCTGCCTGCGGCCCCGCTTGCCGCCGAGGACGGCCGCCGCGCCTTCCAGCGGGCGCAGGTCGCCGATCACGCGGGTGAGAAAGTCGTCTTCTCCCGCGGCGACCGCACGCTGTTCGAATATCGTTATACCGGCACACGCCCGAAAACGTACGTTCACCCACTGTATGCGCCCAACGGCGCGCCCATCTCCCAGGACAGCCCCGCCGACCACGTGCACCATCGAGGCCTTATGCTGGCGTGGTCCGACGTCAAGGGGTTCGATTTCTGGGGCGAGGCAAACACCGACGCCCCGCACGGGCGCATCGTCCACCGCCGGTTCGAGAAGTTCGGATACACCCGGGGCCACACGCCGGGATTCGTCGAGCTGAATGACTGGATCGCCGGCGGCAAGGTGCTCGTGATGGAACGGCGCACGCTTCGGGCGCCGGACATCGATCCAGACGCCACGTGGCTGGAGTGGGAAAGCGAGCTTCGCGCCGCCGAAGGACGGGTCGCGCTTTCCGCCCAGGGCCACCCCTACGACGGCCTCGGCATCCGTTTCGTCGCCTCCATGGATAGAGGCTCGGTCCTGAACTCCAACAGGACTTCCACGATCGAAGCGGCCAACGGCGAAGCGGCCCACTGGTGCGCCTACACGGGCTCGCTCGGAACCGGCTCCTGCACGGTCGCGATCTTCAATGCTCCCGCCAATCCGCGCCATCCCGCGCCGTTCTTTGTCATGAACACGCCGTTCGGCTACCTCAGCGCGGCGCCCACCTTCAAACAGCCTCTCCTGCTGGCCAACAGGTCATTCGTCCGTCTGAAGTACGCGGTCGCCGTTTGGAACGGGCAACCGGACCGCGAGACCTTGGACAAAGCTTTTCGGCGCTGGAGCGGAAAATGACGAGTGAATTGTTGGGAGTCGGCGTCGTCGGCACCGGCTGGGTGTCGGGAGAGCACGCGCGCGCGTTCCGCGGGAACCCTCACACCGAAATCCGCGCGGTGGTGAGCCGCGAGCGGAGCCGGGCCGAGGCTTGGGCCCGGAAGCACGGCATCGAGAACTGCCGGCCGTGCACCAGCGTCGCCGAGATGCTGCGCGACGACGCCATCCGCATCGTTTCCATCTGCACGCCGCACCACCTGCACGCCGAGCAGGGCATCGAGGCGGCCGAAGCCGGCCGGCACGTGCTGGTGGAAAAACCGGTTGCACTTGATCTCGCCAGCCTGCACGCGCTGGCGGGCGCAGTATCGCGCGCGGGCGTGAAATCGGTGGTGAGCTTCGTTCTGCGGTGGAATCCGCTGTTTGAAAACATCAAGGCCCAACTGGCGCAGGGCTTGGCGGGCGAGCTCTTCTACGCCGAGGTCGATTACCTCCACGCCATCGGGCCCGACTACGCCGGCCACGCCTGGATCACCCAGAAGCGCTACGGCGGCAATGCGCTGCTCACTGCCGGCTGCCACGCGGTGGACGCACTCCGGTGGTTCGTCGGCGCCGAGGCCGTCGAGGTCTCGGCTTATGCGAACCGTAGCCGGTCGAACCCCATGAGTTTCGGCTACGAGCCTAATAGCGTCACCATCGTGAAGTTCGCTAATGGCGCTATGGGAAAGGTCGCGACGTCGCTCGAGTCCGTGGGCCCCTACACGTTCAACATCGCGCTCTACGGCGACCGTGGAACCATTCGGAACAATCAGGTGTTCACCAGGTGCTGGCCCGGGCAGAAAGGGTGGGCCACGGTTCCGACCATCCTGCCGGATACTGCCGACGTGGCGCACCACCCCTTCGCCGGAGAGATTAATCACCTCGTGCAATGCATCCTCGAAGATCGCAAATCGCACTGCAATCTCGCCGACGCTGTGAAGACTCACGAGATCTGCCTGGCGAGCGAGGTCTCGGCCGTGGAAGGCCGGCCGGTGCGGCTGCCGCTGAAGTAAGAGCGTTCGCCCAGCGGTGCGGCAGATTCCGTCGCCTCAGCGGAGGACTCACATTCCGACTGGTCCAAAAAAGACCGGGCCGCTCAAACCAGAGCTATACTCTCTATCAAACTGGTACGAAACATCGGTCAGCTTACTGTCCCTGGCCACCATCCCGCTGATCTTCCTGTTGCGGAGGGCTAAACGGAACGCGGCCTCGGAGGAAGCGCCATGAAGGTTCTTCTGGTTTCCGCCAACACGGAGAGGACGGCCATCCTCCCCTTGCCGCTCGGGCCGGCGTTGGTCGCTGCTGCCTGTCGGCGGGCAGGGCATGAAGCAGTATTGCTCAACCTGATGTTCGAGCGCGATCCGCTAGCGACGCTGCAGAAGTGCATCGAGGAATTCCGGCCCGGGGTGATCGGCATTTCGGTACGCAACATCGACGACCAGAACATGGCTAGCCCGAAGTTCCTGCTGCCGGCGGCTCGCGAGGTCGTGGCAACCTGCCGCAGACTGTCTGGCGCCCCGATCGTCGTGGGCGGCCCCGGCTATAGTATGTTTCCAGAGAGCGCGCTGCAGTTCCTCCAAGCCGACATGGGCATCCGGGGTGAAGGAGAGGCCGTATTCCCCGAGTTGCTGGAGCGGTTGGAGAGTCGCGCCGACCCCTATGGGCTGCCCGGCGTCTACCTCCCGGATCGGCCTGCGGCCCGCAGGATCTTCAGCACCAGCCTCGATGATCTGCCGCTTCCCGAGCCCGAGCTTTGGCTCCCCACCGCGCCGGAGAGCCGCGAATTGTGGATACCGGTCCAAGGGAAGCGCGGCTGTCCGATGGGCTGCAGCTTTTGTGCCACGAAGATGATCGAAGGCATACGGATCCGCAAGCGGTCTCCGGAAAGCATCGCGCAGTGGCTGGAACTGGTAGCGCTGCGGGGCTTCCGCAATTTCTGCACCGTGGACAACACGTTCAATATTCCGCCTTCTTATGCCAAGGGGTATTGTCGCGAGATTATCCGGCGGAACCTCGATATCAACCTGTGGTGCATCGTGTATCCGAAATGGGTCGATCGCGAACTGGCGGAACTGATGGCCAGGGCCGGATGTCGTGAGGTCAGCCTGGGCTTCGAAAGCGGGTCGGACTGTGTGCTGACGCGGTTCCATAAGAAGTTCCGGACCGAGGAGGTGCGGACCATCGCAGCAATCTTCCGGGATGCCGGTATCAGGCGCACAGGCTTTCTGATGCTGGGAGGGCCGGGTGAAACCAGGGAAACGGTCGAGGAGGGCCTCGCTTTTGCTGATTCCCTCGATCTCGACGCACTAAGAATCACGGTGGGCATTCGGATTTACCCGGAGACGGACCTCGCGGCTACCGCGGTCGCTGAAGGCGTGATCGCGCCCGACGACGATCTGCTGCGGCCCACCTTTTACTTGGCTGCGGAGCTCAAGGACTGGCTACCTGCGAGAATTGCCGGCTACAGCGCCTCGCGCTCCTGGGTGATGTAGGTTAACGGCGCTCAGGAACCGAGACGCGGTTAGATTATCACGGCGGAACGTTCTGTTTCTTGCCGAGAACGAATGGAGGCACGGAACTTCGTTCGCATCGCCAAAGACGCTTATGCCTTCCGATCAAACATCGTCTATGGTCGCCGGAAAGAAATCCTATATCACAGTACATGCGGCCTGGCCTCATCGACAAGCGAGTTGTCGAGTCTACGCGATGGGGATCGAGCCGTCAGGCCCGGCCCTGCAAGTCCGACAGGCTCTCAGTACGAATGCCCTATCGTGAGAGATCGACAGCCGAGCATAAGTCGAAATCCGTCGGCTCACATACAATTCGGCTGCCCGGTCGTGCTGTGAATCCCTTTTCCACTGCGCCAGCACACCTTGCCCGTTATAGCCGGCGGCCAGAGGAATAGGCGGCGGTTGTCTTCGCGCTCCCAAGTGCCGCAGAATGGCGTACCGGTAGCCAAAGCAACCAGAATAAAGCAAGCGCAAACAACTCGCCTGCGCCAAGATAGATTGGCCACGGACCGAAGTAGTCGAGCAAGGAGGTGCTTGCTGGCTTGCGGCACAGATACATATAGTTCGTTTTGAACAGCACGTCGAATATGCCGACTGCGGCCGTGAAGCCATTCAAGATCGCGAAGGCTCTCCATACACAGCCCGGTCGCAGTCTTGCGATACGCCCCCCGAGCAGGGTCAGGAGAGTGACCACGACGAAGCCGTGCGCCAGAAAGAAGTAGACCGTGGGATAGGACGGAAATGGGGCCCAGAGATCGGGAGTGAGCAGCGCCATAGTGCTGCCGCCCAGACCTGCGAAATAGGCAAACTCATAAGCCCAGGGTTTGAGGGCCAAGGCAGCAATCACGGTCAACCAAAGGGCGAGGTCG
>JBEKHU010000298.1:0-5016 GCA_050012115.1 Bryobacteraceae bacterium
GCGGCGGCGGTCGTCTTGCCGCTGTTCGGAGTCGGAGTCCCGAGCTCTTCATTTTTGCCGCGGCTGATTCCGGCTTCGTAGCCCGCCCCGGGGTAGTATTGCGAGCGCGCTTGAATGGAGAGCTCCCGCGCCTGCTCGACGCGGCGGACGGCGATCCGGAGGTCGTAATTGTTGGCGATGGCCGTGCGCACCAGGCCCTGCAGGGTCTGATCCTGGAACACTTCCCACCACGGCAGATCGGCGATGGATGCCGTCTGCGCGGCTCCTTCCTGGCCCCGGAAGGACGGCGGTGTATTGACCGTCGGAGGCTTGTATTTCGGACCGACGACGCAGCCACCGAGGAGGGCCACCGCGCCGAGAGTAATTACTAATGGAATCCTCGTCATCTTCTTACCGGCGTCCTTCCTGGACGTGCCCCTCCGGCCGCTTTCCGCCGAGTCTCTCCATCAGGTAGAAGGTGACGGGAATCAACAGCACGGCGATGCAGGTGGCGGCCCCCATGCCGCCGATGACGCAACTGCCCACGACCCGGCGCGCAATCGCGCCCGCGCCGCTCGCCATCCACAGCGGAACGCATCCCAGGATGAACGCGAAGGAGGTCATCAGGATCGGCCGCAGGCGCAGCCTGGCCGCGGCCAGCGCGGCTTCGGCCAATCCCATTCCGCCCACGTAGCGCACTCTGGCGAACTCGACAATCAGAATCGCGTTCTTTGCCGCCAGGCCGATCAGCATGACCAGTCCGATCTGCGCGTAAACATCGTTTGTCATCTGCCGGATGGCCAGCGTGGACAGTGCGCCCGCCACGGCCACGGGCGTCCCGAGCAGGACGCTCACCGGCAGCGTCCAGCTTTCGTACAGCGCGGCCAGAATGAGAAACACGAACACCAGCGACATGCCGAAGATCACCACCACCGACAGGCCCTTTTGGGCCAGCCATTCCTGGTAAGACATGCCCGCATAGTCGAATCCGATCTCGCGGGGCATCGTCTGCGCATGCACCTCCTCGAGCGCTTTCATCGCCTGTCCGGAGCTGTAACCCGGCGCCGCGCTGCCGAAGATCTGAGCGCTGCGGTACAGGTTGTAGCGTTGCGTGAATTCCGGTCCGACGATCCGTTTCAAAGTCGTCAATGCGGCGAGCGGCACCATCTCGCCCTTGTTGTTGCGAACGTAGAACTGGTTGACGTTCTCCGCGCGGGTGCGCTGTTCCCCTTCGGCCTCCACGAAGACGCGCCATTGGCGGCCGAAGCGGTTGAAGTAATTGACGAAGGAGCCGCCCATGAACGTCTGCAACGTCAGATACACGTCGCTCGGAGCAACCCCCTGCGCAATCGTCTTGTCGCGGTCCACATCTGCGTAGACCTGCGGAACGCGCGGCAGGAACGTGGTGGTCACATTGGTCAGTTCCGGCCGTTTTCGCGCGGCCTGCAGGAAGACCTTCAGGTTCTCGTCCAGAAAGCTGATGTCCCTGCCGGCGCGGTCCTCCAGGATGAACGTGAAGCCGCCGGAAGCGCCGATGCCCGGAATGGCCGGCGGCGTGATGGAAAATGAAATCCCGTCCGGCAGTCCACTGAGCCTGCGCGTGAGCATCGTCGACAGTTCGGAGGCGATTTGACCCTTCTCCGTACGCTCGTCCCAGGGCTTTAACTTGACGAAGAAGAAACCGGAGTAAGTATTCTGAACACGGCTCAGGAAATTGACGCCGCCGACGCTGGTGTAAGTCTCAATCTCCGGAACCCGCTTGAGGATCTCTTCAATCTTCCGCATCGTCGCGTCGGTCCGTTGCAGGCTGGCCGCGTCCGGCAGTTGCACGGACAGCAACAGGTAGCCCTGATCCTCTTCCGGAAGGAAGCCCGTGGGCAGCTTTCCGCCGATCAACACCGACAACGCGGCGCAGCCAGCCAGTACAACCAGAGCGATGGCGGACTTGCGAATCAACCCGCCGCAGGCCTCGACATAGGCGTTTCTGCTGCGCTCGAAAGCCCGGTTGAATACCCGGAAAAACGCGGCCAGCGGCCCATGCGATTCGCGCTTCCTGCGCAGCAGCAACGACGACAGCGCGGGGCTCAGCGTCAAGGCGTTGAATGCCGAGATGATCACCGAAATCGCGATCGTGAGCGCGAACTGCTGGTACAGACGGCCCGTGATGCCGGGAACGAAAACGGTCGGGACGAAGACGGCGGCCAGGATGATCGCGATGCCGATCACCGGCGCCGACACCTCCTCCATGGCCTTCCGCGACGCCGCTTCGGGCGTCATCCCTTCATCGATGTGGTGCTGCACCGCCTCCACCACGACAATTGCGTCGTCCACCACCAGGCCGATCGCCAGCACCAGGCCAAACAGCGAAAGCGTGTTGACGCTGAAGCCGAACGCCGGGAACAAGATGAACGTTCCGATCAGGGAAACCGGGACCGCCAGCAACGGAATCAAGGTGGCGCGCCAGTCCTGCAGAAACAGGTAGACCACGAAGGCAACCAGCGCCAGCGCTTCCAGCAGCGTGATGACAATCTCGCGGATGCCCTCCCGCACCGGCAGCGTTGTGTCGATGGAAACCAGGAAATCCATGTCGTCCGGGAAACGCTGTTTGAGTCCGGCCAGCCGTTGTTTCACGGCGGTCGCCGTGTCAAGCGCATTCGATCCGGGCAACTGATAAATGGGAATCACGGCGGCGGGCTCGCCGTTCACACGGCCCCGTACGTTATACGTCTCGGCGCCGAGATCGATGCTCGCCACGTCGCTCAGGCGAAGCACCGAGCCGTCCCGGTTTGCCCGGATGACAATCTTGCCGAACTCCTCGGGCGTGATGAGACGGCCTTGTGCGCGCACGGTGTAGGTGAATTCCTGGCCCGGCGGGGCAGGCTCGCCGCCGATCTGCCCGGCTGGATTGACGGTGTTCTGCTGCTGCACCGCCCGCATCAATTCCGGAACGGTGAGCTGCAATTTGCTCAACTGATCCGGCCGCACCCAGATCCGCATCGCGTAACGGCCGCCGTACACTTGGACGTCGCCGACGCCCGGTGTTCGCATCAGATCGTCCACCATGTTGATGTAGGCGTAATTGGCCAGAAAATTCCGGTCATGCGTGGCCCGCGGCGAGTACAACGCGATCATCATCAGCGGCGAACTCATGGATTTTCTAACCGTGATGCCATAGTTCGTCACGTCGGAGGGCAGTTGCGCGGCGGCCAGGGACTGCCTCATCTGCGTCAGGATCAGGTCTATGTTCGGCTGCGTCTTGACATCAAAGTCCACCACCAGCCCCATCGAGCCGTTGTTGGCGTTGGTCGAAAACATGTACAGCATGTTGTCGACCCCGCTCATCTGTTGCTCCACCGGCGCGGCGACCGATTGCTCGATCGTCTGCGCATCGGCGCCGAAATACGTCGCGCTGATCTGCACCTCCGGCGGGACGATTTCCGGATACTGCGCCACCGGCAGCGTCACCAGGCTGATCGCTCCCAGCAGCACCGTGAGGATGGCGATGACCATCGCCACGATGGGGCGATCGATGAAGAAGTTCGACATGGCCGCTACTTCGCCCCCGCCTGCTGCGAATACGGCTTGGGGGTGACAGTCGAGCCGTTGCGGATCTTTTGCAGTCCCTCCACTACCACGCGCTCGCCCGGCTGGACTCCTTCTTCCACCACCCACAATCCGCCGGCGCGCGTGCCCAGCCGGACATTGCGGATGTTCACCGTGTTGTCGCGGTTGACAACCGCCACCTGATAGCCGCCCTGCAACTCGCCCACCGCGCGCTCCGGCACCAGCGTGGCGCCCTTGTGCGTCGCCACCACGGACCGCACGCGCGCGTACTGGCCCGGACGGAGGAAGTTGCCCGGGTTCGGGAAAAGCGCGGCCATGCGCAGGGCGCCGGTGCCGACATCCACCTGCCGGTCCTCGATGAACAGCCGCCCCTTATGCGGGTACAGCGACCCGTCCGCCAGAATGATCTCCAGTTCCCCGGACGGCCCGCCGTGACCGCCGTGCTGTGCGATGTATTCCTGCTCGCTGACCGTGAAGTAGGCCTTGATCGGATCGACCGCCGAAACCATCGTCAATACGCCGCTGGTGGGCGAAGCCAAGTTGCCCACCTGAACCATGGCGATGCCCGCGATGCCGTCGATCGGCGCCGTGATCTTCGTGAACTCGAGTTTCACCTCGGCGTCGTAAACCGCCGCTTTACCGGCCGCCACCGCCGCCTGCCCCGCCTCGATGGCCGCTCGCGCTGACTGCACGGCCGCCCGGGCCTCCAGTTGACTCTGGATCGCGTTGTCCATCTCCTCCTGGCTGATGGCCTTTGTCTTGGCCAGCGGTGCGTAGCGCTTCACGTCCAGGTCCGCCTTGCCCAGCCGCGCCTCGCTCTGCGCCAGGTTCGCGCGCGCCAACTGAACGTTGCTCTCGGCCTGCGACAGGTTGCTTCTGGCTTGGTTCAATGCCGCCTCGACAGGCCGCGGATCGATTTCGAACAACAACTGGCCTTTCCGGACGAACGAACCTTCCTGATACTTCTGGGCCATGACGTAGCCGCTCACCTGCGCCCGGATTTCGGCGTTAACCCGGCCATCCAGCGTCCCGATCCATTCCTTGACGATCGGGACGTCCTGCACCACTGCCTCTGCCACTTCCACAACCGGCGGCGCCATCTTCACCGCGGCTCGTTGCTGCTGGCAGCTTGTCAGCAGGGTCGCCAGGGAGACCGCGAGGACCAGCGCGGCGATCCGGAACCGTCTCCCCCTCCTGCGGCGAACGGAATACCTGAGCCCCTCACGCCGTTCCGGCTCTGCGCATCGATGAATTAGTTGCATAGGAATGTTGGCACTTCTTCCATTGGCCGATTCGTGTCGCGCGACCTGACGACCCGACCCCGCGGGCGACTTCCGCGCGCTGTCGTTCCAGACGACTCGGGTTACCTGGATACTCAAATCTCAACAAATCCGCGGCCGATAAGATCCGGAGCTGGCCGTGCCGGCGGGCGGCGCCCATCCGGCCCGGCACGAAACGCATTTCGCGTCCGCA
>JBEKHU010000299.1:0-5013 GCA_050012115.1 Bryobacteraceae bacterium
CAGAACGCCAATCTGATCAACGGCCAAACGCTGAGCCAGTACTACGGCAGCCTGGCGGCGCAGGTGGGACAAATGGTCTCCAACGCCCAGAACGACCAGGCCACAACCGAGAGCCTTACGGCCCAGGCGCAGTCGGCGCGGCAGAGCCTGCAGGGCGTCAGCCTGGACGAAGAAGCCATGAATCTGCTGGAGTACCAGCGCGGCTACGAGGCGATGTCGAAGTTCGTGCAGGCCGTTGACGAGATGACGCAGGAGTTGATCAACAATCTGGTCCAGTGACGATCCGGGGCCAGCGCTTTTCGGGAAAGATGCCCAATGAACCTCCTAGTCTCCAACACCAAAGACGCGTTGTTCATCAGCCAGCTCAAGGTGCTCAACGACGCAATGTCCAGGGCGCAACAGGAACTCGCAAGCGGCAAGAAGGTGCTCTACGCAGCCGACGATCCCGGAAGCGTTCCCGCGATCGTGCAAAACCAGGCCGACCTGGCGCGCGTGGAGCAAAGCCAGTCCAACCTCAATACGTTGAACTCGGAGGTCGGCATGGCGAGCAGCGTTCTCGAGAACGCCGCGAAGATCATGGACAACATCAGCTCCCTCGGCACTCAGGGGGCCAGCAGCACAGTCGATGCCCAGACACGCCAGATGCTCGCCGGCCAGATTCAGGATCTTGAAACGCAGATTGTCGGGATTGCGAATTCGACGAATGCGGGACGATATCTGTTCGGTGGCGACAGCGATGCGGCGGCCCCCTATTCGATCAACTATGCGAACACGCCGCCATTTGCCGCCAACACAACAGCGCAAGCCACCAGAATGGGCATCGATGCGATGGGGAATACATTTCCGATCGCTATGACAGCCACGGACATCTTCAACAACGCCGATCCCACTCAGAATATTCTCCAGTCCATCGAAAGCCTGCGTCAGGGCCTGCTGAACAATGACAGCCAGGCGATTACAACTGCCATGACTCAGCTATCCACGGCCGACCGGCATCTGAGCAGTGTGCAGGCCTTCTACGGAAACGCCCAGAGCACGATCGGATCCGCTCTCAACTCGGCATCCCAGATGCAATTGAATCTGCAAACGCAGCAATCGCAACTGACTGACGCTGATCAGGCGCAGGTCATCACAACCGAGCAGACCGCACAAACACAGCAGCAGGCGATGCTGGAAATGCGTGCCCAGATGCCGCGTGGCTCGTTGTTCGACATGCTCGGGTAGGATTCACGCAGGCCGGCCGCTTAAATGGCGCGCCTCTGTTCGTGGAGGCGTCGATCAGGACGCGAGAGGAAGCCATGGCTATGCGACCCCGACGCTCCCCCCCCCATCGCAGGCCCGGCCTCGCGATGGCGACGCACCGATCAGTGGCCTTTCCCTCCGAGTCCTGCGAGTTCCTCTCGAACCAGCCGGCCCGCCGAGTCAAACTCGAAGGAGGCGCTGAAGGGCGATTCCTCCGGCAAACCGAACCGGAGATCGGACACTCGGACCAGCGTTCCGGCCTCCAGACGCGGTGAAGGGATGGCGCGCCAATACGGGAAACGCGTGAAGCCCAGGAAAATTTGCCCGGTCTGGGAAGCGCGGACGGCACTTTCCTGGGGCAGCCGCTCCTCGGGTTTCAAGAGCGCGCGGCCTATATCGGGGTCGTACTCGCGCAGCAGGTCGACCGGAACGACGTGCCAGGCTCTCTCCGTCTCCGCCAAGCCGGTCCACCGCCACGGCGCGAAAGGCCCGGGCATCGCGGCCACGCGTAGCGGCGTGCGAGCGTCGTAGAGCCTCGAATCAAGCGTCCGGACTGCCTGGGCGTGCAACTGCGAGCGCAGGGCTACAAAACCGCACAGCAGAAGGAGGACCACCCACGCGCCGCCTCGTCCCGAACCACGCCGGGCGCCGATTTCACTATCCACCAATCGGACCAGAAGCGGCCCCAATACGCCCACCAGCAGAATGGCCCAAATCCACAAATCAACGATGTACACCCAGTCCAGCCGGTACCAGTCATCGGAAAACGGGAGCAGAATGCGAACGCCATAGGAATTCCAACAATCCAGGAAAAGGTGGCTGAGAACGCCGGCGAACGCGGCGAGCCAGGCATAGGCAAACGACTTCGGCCCGGCGCCGTGCTTGCGCGTGGAGAGCCACCAGATGGGCAGGGGCAGCAGGGCCAATACCGGCGCCAGCGCGAAGGAGTGAGTCCAGCCGCGATGGTATTCCAGATACTTGAGCCTCCCGGCAATGGCTGTCACAACGTCGATGTCGGGTAGATTGGCTCCGATAATGACGAGCGCGGTCGCGCGAGCGCCGAGCCGATTCAATCCAGCGCGGGCCAGCATGAGCCCGACCAGGGAGTGGGTAATGTTATCCATGAGGCGGTTCCCTCCGCTCGCGGATTCGGATCGCGCGGTGGAAGCGGGAGGATGACTATATTGTGTTCCATGGAGGGTTCGGGCCGCAGACTCTCTCCTTTACCCGGGCGCCACGCCGGCCCGCACGAGGGTTGCGGACTGGCGGCAACCGGCTGGATGGCGGGTGCACGGCGGATCTGCGCCGCTCCCGGAGCAGAACAGTGGGAACGACGGGAATTGCAGCAGACGCCGTATTTCGGTAAGGTCGAAAAAGGCTTCTATATGATACGCTTTCGAGCAATTTGGTTAGTTGTCCTGGCGCTTGTCCTCTTGGCGGGCCTGGTTGCGCTCCCGGGTTGTTTGAGGAAGGGACACGAGGATCGCGTGGTGGCCCTGGGAACTCCGGTCGCAGTCGGTCAGCTGACGTACACAGCGATTGAATCGGAATGGCGTGAAACGCTGGAATCCAGCAATGGCCAACGGATACCGCGGAACCGGTATCTGATGATCAACATCTCAGTACTCAACAACGCCCCTGAGGAGAGGGCGGCTCCGCTGCTGCAGGTGGAAGACGCGAAGGGCCGGGTTTACCCGGAAGTCAGCGAAGGCGGTGGAGTGCCCGAGTGGCTGGGCTATCTGCGCTTGCTCCAGACGAGAGAAACCCGCTCCGGGCGGATTCTGTTCGACGTGCCTCAGGGCGCCTACAAGCTCCGCGTCTCGAGCGGAGGCGATCCTGAGAGCGAGCAGACGGCGCTCATCGAGATACCGTTTCAGCTCACTCCGGATACACAAAGCGGCACTCCCGCTTTTGGCGACGTGGGGGTGCAGCCTCCGCTCCCCACGCCTGCGACGCCGGCGAAAAAGTAGCCGGACGAAAGGAAGGCAGCGTGCGCCGTCCCGGCAGGTGGCTTCTGGCGGTCCTGGCGGTGCTCACTAGCGCCGCGGCCGCTCCCCCCAAGTTGACGATCGTCAGCGCCATTCTTCACGATCAGCGCGAAGATGGCCCGGAAATCCCAGCCAGCTATGAGTATGTCCCCGGTGAACTGCTCTACCTGAGCTATCGCGTATCCGGCTTCACGGTGAAAAACGACGCCGTGGATCTGCGCTGGCAGATGTACCTGACGGATCCGGACGGGCTCCTGCTGGCGCCGATCTCGAGCGACGCGATCCGGGACGAGGTCACCTCGCGCGACAAGGACTGGTTGCCCAAAGTCGAACAAACGGTTCCCCTTCCGCCCGAGTTGTATGCGGGGCGCTACGCCATCCATTTGCGCGTTGCCGATGAACTCGCGCAGGCTGCGGCGGAATACGTCCTGCCGTTCCGCGTGCGGGGCCGCGCCCAGGAGAAGCTCCCGGGGATCACGCTTCGAGGCGTCCGGTTTTACCGCGGCGAGGACGACGCCATTCCGTTGGATCCCCCGACCTACCGGCCCGGGGAAACGCTCTGGTCGCGCTTCGAGATTGCCGGTTATTCGCTCGCAGAACACAACGCGTTCGACGTCGAATACGGGTTGGCCGTCTACGGGCCATCGGGGAACTTGCTATACGAACAACCCGTTGCGGCGCAGGAGCACGATTCTCCTTTTTACCCGAAGCGCTGGCTGGTAGGCGGATTCAGCCTGACCATCAGCGCAAACCAGGCGCCAGGCGAGTATCGCGTCACAGTGCGGGCGCGGGACAAACTGGCGAAGACGGCCACGGACCAGTCCGCGAACTTTCAGGTGAAGAACTGAGGCCCGTTCCGGAGGGGCGCGCGCGGGTTGCGGCGCAGACTCCAACCGCGTGAGCGCGCCGCATTTCCGCTGCCAGGAACTCTCGCACGGCGAGCCGTTCCCGTTCTCTCTGGATTGACGAAAAGCCAATCAGCTCGAGGGCGGCAGTCCCGAGCCGAAGCCGCCGTCCACGACAATGGCCGCGCCGGTCACGAACGACGCCTCGTCGCTGGCCAGGAACACGGCCACGCGCCCCACCTCTTCCGGCCGCCCGATGCGCCATAAGGCGTGCAGCTTCCCGGCCGCGGCCCGCGCCGCCGCCGGGTCCGGCTGCGCCTCGAAATAGCCTTCCGCCAGGCCTGCATCGATGTAGCCCGGACAGATGCAGTTCACCCGGATGCCTTCCTTGCCATGGTCGATGGCCATCGCCTTGGTGAGCCCGATGATGGCGGCCTTCGTGGCGCAATAGCCGGCACAAAACGGCTCCACGAAGAATCCGTTCACCGACGACATGTTGATGATGTTGCCGCGCGTTTCACGCAGGCGCGGCAGGAAGTACTTCGAGCAGAGAAACACGCCGCCGAGGTTCACGGCGATCTCGCGGTTCCACTCTTCGAACGTCGTATCCTCAATCGTCTTGTTCACCTGGATGGCGGCATTGTTCAGCAGCACATTCACGTGCGAGAAGCGCTCCAGCGTGCGCGCCACCAGGCGCTCGACCGATTCCGGTTGTGAAACGTCGGTCGGAACGGCCAGGGCGGTGCCTCCCTGGGCCTCGATCATGGCGACTGTTTCCTCCGCGCCCGCGGCATGGATATCGGCCACGACGACGGTCGCCCCCTCCTTGGCAAACTCGATGGCGCTGAAGCGTCCGATGCCCGCGCCCGCTCCGGTAATGACGGCGACTCGGCTCTGCAATTTCATGGTTTCGGCTCCTGACGATTCACTGCGCACGA
>JBEKHU010000300.1:0-5004 GCA_050012115.1 Bryobacteraceae bacterium
CGGCGATGTTGTGCCCGCCCCCGCCGAACCAGAAGATCGCGATCGAAATCGGGCGCCGCGCCATGATCTCGCCCACCACCTGCTGCAGCGAGGCCGCGCCGCCGGTCGAAGCCAGATGGCCCGTGATCGAGAGCGCCTTGTCCCCGTACCACGGCTGGTTGCAGGCCGCGCTCGTCGGGTCCACGCAGCAGGCCACCGTGTTGAACGCCGTGTTCACCAGCTGGCACTGCGTCAACCCGCGGTTCGGTTCGTAGTACAGCGTGATGCTCACCGTCGTCGCCGACCAGCACCATTCGCTCTGCAGCTGCAGCTGCTCCTTCAGCGGCAGATGCTTCACCAGCGCCGGCCCGTACATCCGGTACAGCGGCACCTCTCCGGCCGCCGGAGCGCCCACCACAAAGCCCGTCGTGCCTTCGTTCGCGTAGCCCAGGTGCTGCACAGCGTTGTTGTGCTCCGCCACGTTGGTCGTGTAGAAGTGATCGTCGCTCGACCCCTGATACGCCCGCAGCAGCGCAATCGCCGCGCCCGCCGCCTGGACGTTGATGTAGCCCGCGATTCCCTCCGCGACGTATCCCAGGTGCGCCGTCGCGTTGTCCCGCTCGGCGATGCTCATCGTGTAGAAGTGCGCGTCCGTCGGCGGATGGTAGGCCCGGTACAGCGCCGCCGGTCCCGCCGGCGGGGCCGTGTAGACGTAGCAGGCGATCCCCTCGTCGGCAAAGCCCAGGTTGTGGATCGCGTTCTGCCGCTCGTTGGCGTCCGCCGTGTAGAAGTGCGTGTTCTTGAACAGCCGGTACAGCGGCACCGCGCCCGCCGCCGGAGCGCTCAGCACGTAGCCCGCGACTCCTTCGTTGGAGTAGCCCAGGTGCTGCACGGCGTTGTTGTGCTCCGCCACGTTGGTCGTGTAGAAATGGTCGTCGCTCGAGCCGCGATAGGCGCGGTACAGCGGCACCACCCCCGGCGTCGCCGGCCCGAAAATGTATCCCGCAATGCCCTCGCCCGCGTATCCCAGGTGGTTGGTGGCGTTGTCCCGCTCCGCCATGCTCATCGTGTAGAAATGCGCCCCGCTTTGGGCGCGGTAGGCCCGGTACAGCGGCGCATGCCCGTGCGGCGGCGCGCTGTAGACGTAGCAGGCGATTCCCTCGTCGGCAAATCCGAGGTTTTGAATCGCGTTCTGACGCTCGTTCGGATCGGCCGTGTAGAAATGTGCCGGCATGGATCTCCTCCGCTTGTTCGGCTCGTGGACTTTCGGCGGCGGCGCGCGTTCCCTCGAAACCCGCCCGTCGCCATAGGTGATCAGCGCCTAGATTAAGGCTTCTTGATTTTGTAGTCAAGCCTCATCTGCAACCTCATCTGCAACCTCCGCCGGCCTGTAACCTCTTTTGAATCAATTGGTTTTATGTTCTCCGTACCTTCGCCCGCCCCGAGGACACGGGCCAACGGCCCCATCGCGGCCCGAGGGCCGGCACACGGCTGTCCCCGGGCGTAGCGCCGCGGCAGTCGAGGATGAGATAGGGATCGGTGGAACGTACCTACCTTCCAGGTTTCTCAAGGACATGTTTTCGACCTCCCGGATATTGGTGGAGTTTCAGCCTCTGGGGTGGAATGGCCCTTTCACCGCCCAGTTTGAAATACACGGTCTCCGTGAGGAGTTCGAAAAACATCAGGAGTGTAAAATGCGCTGACCCGTGGCGCGTTCGGAAGGGCGCGGGTGACTGGGTTTTTGGGCCGTCCTGGCCGGCATCACTGCAGCCGCTCGGCGAACTCCTCCGGCCATGCCGTCAGCTTAAGGTCCACCTTCTTCGACTCGCCCGGCCCCACCTTCACCTTCACGCCCTTGCTCTCCATCAGCCGGTAGAACTCGGGGTCGTCGAACGACGAGTTGTCGGCCTCGGCGAAGGCGAACGCCAGGTACTCGCCCGGCCGCCCGCCCTTGGCGCTGAACTGGTAATCCTGGTCGAGCTGCGGATACTCGATGAAACCGGCGCGGCGCAGCCGCTCGTCGGTCGGGATCAGCACGATCCGCGGCTCCTTCGCCGGGTCGCGCTTCTCCTCTGGAACGTCCAGCGTCCCGCTCACGCTGGCTGTGTCCGTCCTGAGGATCACCTTGATCCCCCCCGCCGCCACGGCCCCTGCGTCCACCTCTTTCCCCAGGACGTCCTCGTCGCCCACCAGGATCGACTGCACGTAGATCGTGCCGGTGATGCAGTTCACCCTCACTATCACCGGGCCCGGCACCAAACCTTCCAGCTTGAACGTCCCGTCGCTCTTCAATTCCCGGGAGCCGGCGCCGAACCGTCCCGCGGCGAACTCAGCATAGACCCAGCACCGGTTGATGTCGACCTCCTTCTTCCCTTCGCCCTCCACGGTGATGGCGCCGTTTGCCTCCATCGGAGGCTGCAGCTGCAGCGTGAGGTTGTCGATGTCGCTCTCTCCAACCTGAATCGACTGCGCGCTCTGGCGCGCGAGTGAGCCATCCTCACGCTGCGCGAACACGTTGTAGTTTCCCGGCCTCACACTGTCCGCCTTGAACGCGCCCTTGTCATCCACCGGCACCCTCTCCCAACCCTCGCCGTAGGTCGCTTCCGCAAGCGATATACTCAACACCGTATTTTTGGCCGGCGACCCATCCACGTCCAGCAGTTTCCCGCTCACCTTGACGACTTTCTCCCGCTGCAACGTCATGTCCTGCCCCGGCAGTTGCAGCCCGGCGGTCACGTGGATCCGCGTCGCCTGCTCTGGGCCGGTGACGTTCGGGTAGTAGGTCGTTGCGTACGCCATGCGCACGCCGCCCACGACTTGAGGCCCCGTGGCCGCCCCGCGAAACAGGTCGGCCCTTATGAAATACCAGCCCGGCGGCACGTCAGAAATGCGATATTCGCCGCGATCGTTGGTCGTATCGCGTCCGCGCGACGCGAGCGACTTCACGCCCCGCGAGTACGACCAGCGCATCAGCATTACCATCGCGCCCTGCACCGGCTCGCCTTCTTCGTCCAGCACGCGTCCGGCAACGACCCCCTGCGGCGTCAGGTAGACCTTCAACCCGCCGTGCGTCTCGCCCGACTTCAAGGTGACAGTCTGCGTTCCGGGCCCAGACATCATCCAGAATGCGCGCTGCCCGCTTCCCAGGAAGGCCGCCTTTTGACAGACGATCCTATACTCGCCCGCCTCGACGTTTTCGATCTTGAACTTGCCCTCGGCATCGGTCGTCGCCATGAGCGCCGACCGTATCGCTGCGGCCATTTCGGCGCCGCCCCGGGCGGTGCGGAACATCTTCACGTCCGCGCGCTTGACCGGCTCTTTCGTCACCAGGTTGAACACCTGGCCCTCCACGGCCGCCTTCTTTGTGTCCGAGGACGTCTGCGCCTCCTGCGCGAAGCACACCGCGGCCGCTGCGAAGATGAGGACAACTCGAAACATGAGCAACCTCCTCGGGGGTTTTTGACCTGCCGGATGTCAAGACATTCGATTCAGAGTGTAACTCCGGCTGGCAAAGACCGGAGGACGAAATGGGGCCGGCAGGGGGGTTCAGGGGGTTTTCGGAGGTTTTTCGGGTTCTTCTCAGGAGGCGGCCACGTTCCGCGTACGGTTCCCAAGTTGCTTCCATGGCTTTCTTCTTACCTCCATGGCCATCAAGTTGCGCCTCGGCTGCCATTTACTTTTGTCTCCCGATCTTCGCAAGCCGTGCTGCGGCAGCGAGTGAGACCCTGACCGTTTGAGAGGTCAACGCGGGAGGGCCGGCCGGCCGCGCCAGGCGTGCCACACCGATGCGCAGCGCGACTCTTCCAGGTGCCGCCTGAGTGACCACAAAGCCTCCGGCGCGAGCCGGCCGCAGGGCAGTGGATCGTCCGCGGCCTCGCCAAAGGGCTCAGTCGGCGGAGCCACCATCAGGCAGTCGCGTTCGATGAGAGTCTATTCAAGAGCTTTACAGGCGGGAGAAAAGGTCGACCGGATTCGCTTCCGCAGTCTTCTGGAGGCAGCCGGACTCGGGCCATGTCAGGAAACGCCACCCCAAGGGCATCGCTTGACAGAAAGTCTCTTCCATTGTGCCCGTTCTTGCGCCCACCCCCTGCATAGAAGCGCTTAGGCAGTGTGGGGACTTTTGTGGGGATACCAGCTAGAAACCTGGACCAACGGTTGGCAAACGCTATCAACCGGCTCCCCGTAAGTGGCTGAAAAATATCAAGTGTTGGCAGGTCTAGGCAATCGATGACAAGGCGTTTTTGTGCTTCACACGCAGGAGGTCACAGGTTCGAGTCCTGTCGCGCCCACCATCCGTCTTTTCCGCAACATACGACGTCCGATCTGCTACCAGCCGCGTCAGTCGATGCGCAGCAACACGCCTGCGCCGGGCGCCAGCCAGTCCATCTCGCGGCCGAAGGGCTCGGGCTTGCCGGAGTAAGGCGAGTAGCGCACGAGCTTCCCGCCGGGCTTCTTCAGCTCGACGCTGAACTGGAACGAGTTGGCGAGGTCCTTGTTGACGATCATGAGGTAGGGCCGGCCCTGGGCGTCCTCGAATTCGCCGACCAGGAAGCGCGGCTGGGCCAGGGTCCTGACCAAGCGCTGGCGCATCTCGATGGACTTGACGAGACGGCTCTCGGAGAACGGATGCCCCTGTTGAGGCGGCTCGGGGTAGTGGTAGACGCCCGTGCTGCGCAGTTGGGTCATGACCGGAGCGAGGGCGTGGATCTGGTTGTTGATGCGTCGCAGCAGGTCCCAGGTGGCCGTCTTGTTGCCGAACTGGTCGATCGCGGCCAGGCGGTAGTTGCCGACGTCGGGCGAGAAGTAGGTGAAGTACTGGATGCCGCGGCCGCCGTAGGCGAGCGTGCTGTAGACCTGGATATTGAAGGTCGCGTCGGAGGGCTCCATGTAGTTGAAGTGGGAGTTGGCGAGGATGCAGTTCCAGAACGGCGTCTTCGTTTCCAGGCCGAGGCGGCGGACGATTTCCAGGTTGGTAAAGAAGTAGTCGAGCATCTCGCCGTTGACGAGCGAGTAGTTGTCGTAGCT
>JBEKHU010000301.1:0-5002 GCA_050012115.1 Bryobacteraceae bacterium
GGTCCGCGGCCTGCAGCGCCTCCAGGTCGAGACGGTGGACCGGAACCGCCGCGACTCGCTGCAACTGGTCCGCATCCAGAACGACCTCTACCAGATCGGTCTGGCGCTCCACGAGATGGCCGAAACCGGCGATCCATTTCCGCTGACGGCGCACCATGCCGAGATGGACCGCCTGCACGCGGACCTCGACGCCGCCATCTCGCTCGAGCACGAGCTGGTCCCGATTTCACGCACGCGCGATCAGCAGGACGTGCTCGAGGCGAGCATGCGGCGATTCTGGGACGGAATGGACCAGATGTGGATGCTGGCCGCGGATGGCCGGGAGAACGAGGCGCGGACTCTGATCCGCACCCGGCTGAACTCCGAGCGCGGCACATTGAATTCGA
Organism: Bryobacteraceae bacterium; assembly: GCA_050012115.1. Taxonomy (GTDB): domain Bacteria; phylum Acidobacteriota; class Terriglobia; order Bryobacterales; family Bryobacteraceae; genus CAIVVT01. Next base: position 387 of record JBEKHU010000301.1, read on the forward strand.
GTGTCGCCCGGCTGCTGGTCGAGAACAGCGGCGCCGAGACCGCGGGCGCGCGCGCGGTTGGAGAAATCTACAGGCGGGTCGAGACGAATCTCTACTGGTTCCTCGCGGCCGGGCTGCTGGCCATTGGCGCCACCGGTATTTCGGTCATCCGCTTCAGCCGCCGCATCTTCGAACGGCTGGAGAAGCTGTCGGACGAGCGCAAAGAGCTGGCCCGCCAGGTGATCAATGTGCAGGAGGAAGTCTTCCGCACGCTGGCGCGCGAATTGCACGACGAGTTCGGGCAGGTGTTGACGGCCCTCGGCGCGATGCTCCAACAGGTGAGGAAACAAGTCCCCGAGAACTCTCCCGCCCAATCTGGCCTGAGGGAAATCCGGGAGGTCGCCGCGGGCACGCTGGAGCGTGTAAGACTCATGTCCCAAATGCTTCACCCGACTGTCCTGGACGACTACGGACTGGAGAAGAGTATCGAATGGTACCTCAATCAGTTTGAGAAGCAGTCAGGTTTGCGCGTCCATTATGAGAAAATCGGTGGTGCCCTTTGGATTGGCGACCAGGTCGCCATTCACGTTTACAGGATTCTACAAGAGGCCTTGAACAACGTGCTCCGTCACGCCAAAGCTTCCGAGGTTTGGGTGCGCGCCGAGTATGCGCCGTCCCATCTCTCCCTCATGGTCGAAGACCACGGAGTGGGAATGTTGGAGGATGTGCCGCGACGCGGTATCGGTCTCATCTCCATGCGGGAGAGGGCCGGGTTGCTCGGCGGCGCGCTGGAGTTCTCCAAACCCGCCGCAGGTGGTGTCCGCGTGGCGTTGCAGGTTCCGTTGCGGGCTGGAGCAGCCTCATGACAGGTCCGATCACAGTTCTCCTGGTTGACGACCACAGCCTTGTCCGCAAGGGCTTCCGGCGGCTGCTGGATGACGACCCCGATATCCAAGTCGTAGGGGAAGCCTCCACCGGAGCCGCCGCCATCGAGGCCGCCCTGCAGCTCAGGCCCCAAGTCGTCGTTATGGATCTTTCCATGCCCGAACTGGACGGGATCCAGGCCACCGGTCAGATCCTGCGGCACCGGCCCGAGACCAAGGTGCTGATCCTCAGCATGTACTCCGAGGACAACTACGTGCGCAACGCCTTCGCTGCCGGGGCGCTCGGTTATTTGCTGAAGAACGCGCTCGAGGTCGACCTGCCCTACGCAATCAAGGAGGTCGCCGCCGGGCGCATGGTGCTCGCGCCCGGCCTCGCCACGCCCACGCACGAGCAGGAAGGCGACTTCGACAAGCTGACGCAGCGCGAGCGCGAGGTCCTGCAGTACATCGTCCAGGGCAAGTCGAACCGCGAAATCGCCGCGCTGCTCGGCCTCAGCGTGAACACGATCTCCGTGCACCGCGCCAACCTGATGCAGGCTCTGGGCATCCACCGCACCGCCGACCTGGTGGTCTACGCCCTCAAAAAGGGGCTGGTGCCGATGCCGGAACTGCGCGACAAAAAAAGCTGATCCGTTCGCGCCACGGCCCGCGTTCCAGGACAATCAACCGCTCCGGCGAAGGGCTGGAGAACACGCCTTTGCGGCGCCGACCGGTCCCCGCGGAGGTGCGCCCGCCCGGTTTTCGTACTAGTATCCCTGGATAAACGCCAACTCGCTTCCGTTCAACAACTTATGTAGATTCAAAAGGGCCTGAAGTGGCACCGGGGAAACCTCTCCCGGTGGGTCCTGCAGTACGGTCCTATCTGTTTCCGGAAGCAACGACACACTAGCATCGACGTATAAGAGGCTGCTCGTGTACGAGGGCGGCCGGAGGATTTGTACTGTGGCGTCCTTCCACGACCACAACATGTACCACTACCTGTGTCGGAGGTCTGTCCGCCCACGCCACTCGTCGCGCCGCGATGAGTTGTTCGCCCTGCGTGTGGCCGGGTTGTTGCTGCTGCTGGGCGCGATAGCTTTGTTGTGGCGTTGGCCGGAGCTGAGCTACACGTTCGGTTGGGATCGCACGCCAGGCCCGGCGCTGGAGGCGGCGCCCCGCCCCGATGCGAGCGACAGCCCCGAGCGTTCCGCGCGGGTGGTGTATGCATATTCCGTGGTGCCCGGTGGAGTGACCGGCGCCGACGAGGTCCGGCGCGCCGCCGCCGCCGATCCCGTAGTTGGCGAGCATTACCGCGACCTCAATCTGGCCCGCCTCACGACGATCAGCCTCAAAGCCGACACCGTCGCCTATGTCTCTTTCCGCAAGGGCGACAAAGTCTATTGGACGACGAAGAAGGTCCGCCTCTCCAAGGGCGAGACCGTGCTGACCGACGGCACCAACATGGTCCGGGCGCGCTGCGGCAACCGGATCTCGGACGCCTCGATGGCGCGCACGGCGCCCGAGGAACCTCCCGAGGTCGAGCTGAATACTCCACTTCTGCCCGGAGGCCCGATGGCGCCGCTGCAGTTGCCCGGCCCTCCCGAACAGGCCCGGCTCCTGGCGGCTGCAATTCCTCCTCAATTGCCGCAGCCTCCTCCTCCTCTGCCCGAGACGCCGGAGGAGATCACGAGTTCCGCCCCTAAGGACGGGACGCTCATTCCGCCGGAAGAGAATGGACCTCCGGGGTTCTTCTGGTACGGGTGCCCGTTGCCTGGGTATATCGCGTGGTGGGGCCCGACACCCGAGTCGCCCCTGGTTCAGCCGCCGAAAAAGCCCGTGGATCAAGGCGGCGGAGGGGACAACACCGGAACTACCTCCGATACGCCGGTTGGGGCTCAAACTCCGGAACCGTCGTCTTTGCTCTTGGTCGGAGCGGGAATGTTCGGCTTGGGCGGGCTGCTCGCTCGTGCCCGCCGGCGAAGGAACCGCTAGTCCCAACACGTCTCACCGAACTGGACCCGCACCTTGCCGGACACCCATAGGCCGGGTGGACGGTTTGGCGCTCCGGCGACTCTCCCGGGAACGAGTGCTATCGTAGCGGATACGGGGCAACCGCCCGGCAACCCTTCCTTATGAGCCAGATTCAGCCCATCGTTCCGTTGACGCTCGAAGGCGCCAGCGTCCTTCATCAGCTGTTCCGCATCCGCTGGGACGAGTGGCAGGCCGTCGATACCCGGACGCGCACGGAAATGGTGGACGAAGCCCGCGAGTGGCTGGCCGGGGCCGAGACCGCCCGTGGAGGTTCGCAGACCGCCGCCTACGCCATGCTGGGCCACAAGGGCGACCTAATGCTGGTCCACTACCGGCACGATTTCGCGGCTCTGCTCGAGGCCCAATTGAAGGTCTCCGGGCTGCGCATCGCCGGCTACTGGGAAGTCGTGAACTCCTACCTCAGCGTTGTCGAGCTGGGATTGTACGAGTCCACGCGGAAGATCTATGAAGAACTTGCCGCCCGCGGGCTCCAGCCGGATACCGAGGAGTGGGAGAAGTCCCAACAGGAACTGCTCGACCGCCAACGCGCCGCCATGAGTTCCCGCCTGTACCCCGAGGTGCCGTCCTCCCGCTACCTCTGCTTCTACCCGATGAATCGGCTGCGCGGTGCTGAAAAGAACTGGTATCTCGAACCCTTCGCCGACCGCCAGCGCATGATGCATGAGCACGGGCTCATCGGGCGCAAATACGGCGGTATCGTCAAACAGGTGATCTCCGGCTCCATTGGCTTCGACGATTGGGAGTGGGGCGTGGATCTGTTCGCCGGCGATCCCTTGCCCTTCAAGCGGCTGATCTACGAGATGCGTTTCGACGCGGCCATCGCCGTCTACGCGCTCTTCGGACCTTTCTACGTCGGCTTGCGCGTCAGATCGCAGGGCTTCGAGGCCTTCATGGCCCGCGACGCCCGCGGCGCCGTCGAGTAGCCGCCGCGCCGTCCGCTCAGTGCGCTATTCGATGACACTGGCCTTGCTGATACCGTCCATCTTGGGGAAACTCGCCTCGAGATAGGCGTTGCCCTGCAGGCGGATCTTGCCCTGGTCGGGCCCGCTGCCGTGCGGCGCGCCTTCGCCGTATCCGGCGTAGAGCTTCTCCGCCACGTCCATGCCCGAGACGACCTTCCCGAACGGCGCGAAGCCCCTGCCGTCCAGCCGCCGGTTGTCCGCCAGGTTGATGAACACCTGCGAGGTGCGCGTGTTCGGCCCCGCCATGGCGAAGGTGATGGTGCCCTTGGCGTTAGTCTGAGTCACCGGATCGTCGGCCAGGTTCGCGACCTTGGGCGCGGTCCTGGGGTCCGCGGGTAGACCGAACTGCACCACGAATCCCGGCAGCACGCGGAAGAACTTGGCTCCGTCGTAGTACCCGCCGCCCACTAGCTCGCCGAAGCGGGCTGCTCCACGCGGCGCCCACTCCGCGTGCACCTCAATCACGAAGTCGCCCTTCGTCGTCTCGAACTTCACTTTGTACATGTTTTCCTCAGATTCCCTTCCCAGCCCCTCATCGCGCCCACGACTGCGTCTTCGACGCGCGTCCCAGACTGCCGCGCCACCCATGGCGGGGCTCGCAGCCGGTTCCGGATCCTCACTTCACGACGGTCGCCTTGACGATCCCGTCCAGCCACGGGAATCTCGACTCCGCGTACGCGTTGCCCTCCACCGCCAGCTTGCTCGGGTCGGGCCCGTTCCCTCGCGGCGGCATCTCGCCGTATCCCGGGTAGAAGGTCTC
>JBEKHU010000302.1:0-4991 GCA_050012115.1 Bryobacteraceae bacterium
CTTCCTCGCGCAATACTTCGACTTCTCCTCGCAGCTGCGCATGAGCGAAGAACAGCTCGCCGCGATGTACCGCCGCTTCGGAGTCTTCTACGCTGCCGCGTCGCACGCCGCCCCGCCCGTGCAGGACATGGAGAGCCTGAGCATGAACGGCGGCTTCATGCCGCTGGGCGTCTTCCTCAGCATGGGCCGGCATCACGACTACACGACTGCGCTGCGCGCAGTCACTGCGCCGGTGCTGGTGATTCACGGCGGCGCGGACCTGCAACCGCGCGAGTGGAGCATGGCCTTCGCCAACCTCTTCCCCAACCACCGCTTCGTCGAAATCGAGGGCGCGGGGCACTTCTCTTTCGACGACCATCCGGCGGAGTTTGCCTCCATGTTAAGGGACTTCCTGTCGAAGTCTTGGGTGAAATCCTGAGTCAGGATGCGAGGCCATCCAGCGCCGGAACCGGCGTACTCACTCGCGGCCCGCGATCAGGTGTAGTTGTTCACGCCCGAAGCGAGGAAGCCGCCATCGACGGCGATCGTCTGCCCGGTCACAAAGGTCGCCGCTTCCGAGGCGAACAGGATGGCCACGGGGATCAACTCTTTGGCCAGGCCGAAACGGCGCATCGGCGTGCGCGTGCGCAACTCCCGCCCGCGATCGGTTCCCTCCAGCATGTGACGATTCAGGTCCGTGACAAAGACGCCCGGCGCGATGCCGTTCACCGAGATGCCGTCGGGCGCCCATTCCACCGCCAGTTGGCGCGTCATGCCCAGCACGGCGCTTTTCGAAACGCCGTAGGCGATCACGCGGTTGAACGCCACAAAGGACGTCAGCGAGGCGATGTTGATGATGCGTCCGCTGCCACACACTTTCAGCGGCTCATAGAACGACTGGCAGGCGCGCATCGCGCCGTTAACGTTGATGTCGAGGATCGACTGCCACTCCTGCTCGGGCGCCTCCGCGGCCACCTGCCGCGCCATGACGCCCGCGGCGTTCACCAGCACGTGCACCGCGCCGAACTCCGCCAGCAGGGCATCGCGAAAGGCGTCGATGGAGGCGCGCTGGCGCACATCGCAGGCCACCCGCAGGGTGCGCCGCCCCAGCGCTTCGATTTCGTTGGCCACTTCCGCAACCAGCGCCTCGCGGCGTCCTGTCACCGCGACATCGGCGCCCGCGCGCGCCAGGCCGAGCGCGATGGCGCGGCCCAGGCCCGACGTCCCTCCCATCACGGCAACCACGCGGCCCGTCAGGTCGGCAAAGCGGCTGTAACGCTCATCGGATAACTCTTCGTGTAGGCTCACAATTCATTGGTAACGGACGCCTGCGCTCCGCGGCAACCTCGGTTTCCTGGACGCACGACGCGCGGCGCGCGCGTGCGGCGCCCCGTCCATCCAGCGAGCCCCGGCCACCGTGGCGATTCCGCAATTCGCGGCTCTCAGGTAGGATGGGGGAGTTCGAGGCCTCACGCGCGCCGAGGGAGGTTTACATGTCATTGCAGATCACGACCCGACTGGAAGGCGACGTCACCGTGATCGCCTGCGCCGGGCCCATCCAGATCGGCGAGACCGCCAACCAGTTCCGGGATGTGCTGCGCGAGACGCTGCGCTCGGGCTCGAAGAAGATCCTGCTCGATCTGGGCGGCGTGAAGTACGTGGACAGCACGGGCATCGGCGAGCTCGTCGGCCTGTTCACCAACGCGTCGGAGATCGGCGCCGGCGTGCGTCTGGCTAACGTTCCCCAGAAGGTCCGCGACGTGCTCGAGGTCACGCGCCTGATCACGGTCTTCGCCGTTTACGACACGCTGGCCGACGGTCTCAAGGACTTCTGAACGCGCCGCACCAGCCCCATCACAGGCGGCCGTGCACGGTCCGGCCGCCGATCATGACGGCGACCGGCTCGATGCGCCGGATCTCATCCTCCGGGCAGCGGAGATAGTCGCGGTCGATCACCACGAGGTCCGCCAGCTTGCCGCGCTCGATCGATCCCCGCGTGTTTTCCGCGAAGTGCCGGTAGGCGGCCCAGATGGTGTACATCCTCAGCGCCTCCTCGCGCGTGATCCGCTCCTCGGGGTGCACGACTTCGTTGCGCGTGTTCAACCGCGTCACCGCCGTCCACATGCCGAGGAACGGGTTGTAGGGATTCGTGGCGTGATTCTTATCGTGCCCAATCATGTGGTCGCTGCCGCCCGCGATGCGAATGCCGGCGTCGAGATAGGAACGGAGCGGGAAAAAGTATCGCATCCCGTCGTTGCCGAACACTTTCTCCAGGGCTGGCGAATCCAGGTATAGCCATGCCGCCTGGACATCGGCCAGGATCCCCATGCGCTTCATTTGGGCGATCGGCGCCGGACTCTGAAAACTGGCGTGGATCGGGTGCGACCGCGTCGGCCCGATCGGCGATTCTCGATCCAGCGCCTCGAGCGCTTGCAGAAAGCCGTCGATCGCCCCGCCGCCCTGGCAATGCGCCGACAGTTGCCATTTCGCATCGCGCGCGATGCGTAGGATCTCCAGCAGCTTCTCCGGGGACTCGAACAACTGTCCTCGATCCCGCGGATCCGTCTTGCCGTACAACTGCGCTCCGAATGCACCGTAGGGCTCGCGCTGGTAAGCGGTGCCGATGGTCATTCCGCCATCCACATTGACTTTAAACGCGCCGAAGCGCAGCCAGTCATCCCCCGTGTTGGTCGTGAAATCCGCGCTTTGGATCTTCTGCCGCAGCTCCTCGATCGGCTTGGCCGCGTTGTGCCACCAGGTCATCGTCACTCGCAGCGGCAGCCGGTTCTGCGCTTTCAGCGTGCGGTAGAGGTGGATCTCGTTTTCCTGAACCGCGCCGTCACCGATCGCGGTCAGGCCGGCGGCGACATATCGCTCGAGCATCTCCTCCAGCGCCTGGAGTTGTTCCCGCTCAGTGAATTGCCCCTCGGGCTTGAGCCCCTTGAGCAGCGACTGGGCGTTCTTGAGAATGCCATTGGGCTCCCCGTGCGCGTCCTTGACAATCTCGCCCCGGGGCGGGTTGGGCGTGTCGCGAGTGATGCCGCTGAGCTTGAGCCCGAGGGAGTTCACTATGACCACATAGCTGGCGTCGAACATCACCGGATGGGTCGTGTCCACATCCAGCAGCTCTCGCATCGGCATCTTCAACTCGCGTAAACGCGTTGGGAACGTGCGCGGGACGACGATCCATTCTCCCGGGGGCGTCCTGGCTGCCTGCTGCCGGATGAAGTTTTGAACCGTCGCGAAGGAATCGAATGCCGGCAGTGGCGCGCGAAACTCGCTCAGCGCGCCTTCCAACGGATGAACGTGGCTGTCGAACAATCCGGGCAGCACCGTGCGGCCATGCAGGTCGATCACCTTCGTATGCGCGCCGCGTTCCGCGCTCAGGATCGCCTGGTCGGAACCCGCCGCGGCGATCCGGTCACCCCGGATGGCGACGGCCTGCTGAACCGAGAACCCGGCATCCACCGTGAGGATCTTGCCGTTGTGCAGGATCAGGTCCGCATCAACGGCCCACGCAGCAGGCGCGCCAGCCAGCGCAACCGCGGCCGCGAACATCATCCGTTGTAGTTGACCCATGGACTCACCGTGCCTTCCCGGCTGCAGGCCGCATCGGCGGCCCGCAACCGATCATTCGTTATGAGTCTTTCGCGCCAGCCATGCACGGTGCAACGTCATGGCGCGGTCTGCGCTTCTGCGCCGGGCGGCGCACGCGGCCCGCGTCCCTCAGTTCGTGTCCTTGCGCTGGTAGGGCGTCTGGATATACTTGGCGGCCTGTTCCTGTGCGCCCTGTGTGTTGTCTTTGGTGCGTATGGCCTGTTGATACTCGTTGCGGGCGCGGTCGCGCTGCTGGGTCACGTCGTAAATCTTGCCCAGGTTGATGTGCGCCCACACCTCGGTCCACCGGGGATCCGAATCGCCGTTCAGTGCCTCGCGGAACTCATTCGCCGCCGATTGATAATTGCCCTGCAGGAAGAACACCTCGCCCACGCGGTAGTGCGCCAGCGAGCTGATGCGGTTCACGTTGAGCGCCTTCTGGTATTCCTTCAACGCCTCGCTGTAGTCGTTGATCTCGGCGAATTGCTCGCCACGGCGGATGGCCACGTCGACTCTCATCTTCGAGCTGCTGGTCAGCAGTCTGCCGTTCGGATCGATCGTCAGCCGCTTGGGCTTGCCGAAGGTCTCGACGGAGAACTCCGTGGTCGGTCCGCTGACGTCGATCCGCTTGAACTCGGGGTTGCCCTCGGTCTCGATCTTCAACTCAACCGGCATGCGGAACGTGTCCAGATCCTGCGTGATCTTGCCCACCACGCGGAAGCCCTTGGCGATGCGGAAGACCGTGTATTGCTTCTTGAACTCCGGCGCGCCGGTGCTCTCCAACCACTGGATGAAGAAGCCCTGCAGCGGCTGGCCGGTGATGTTCTCGGCGATCTTCCGGAAGTCGTCGGTCGAGACGCTCTTGCCGGCGGATTGATCGACGAACGTGTGCAGAATCTTCTTGAAATTGTCATCGCCCGCAATCCAGCGCAGCATGTGCAGCGTGGCCGCGCCCTTGCTGCCGGTGATGGCGAAGTACTCGGGCGAGTAGTCCTCAAACCGGGCGGCCTGCCGCACCGGCGCATCGGTCACCGTCAGCGCGTCGACATACAGGTCGTGAATCTCGGGCTCGATCGACTGCGGCCCGTTCAGGTTCTCCAGATACAGAACCTCGGCGTAGCGCGCGAACCCGTTGCACAGCCAGATGTGATTGCGATTGACGGGCGACAGCAGATTGCCGAACCACTGCCGCGTAATCTGGTTCGCCAGCAGCCGCGGACTGGGCGGCTTGGACGCGGCGGTCGACGAAACGAACAGCATCCCCGGCCCTGAATAGCCGTTGGGAGCGCCCTCGCCGGTCTCGACGATTGTCAGGTTGGCCTGCGGCGGCACTCCAAACAACGACGTCAGAAAGACCATTGCCTTGGCCGCCTCGTCGCCCCACACCTGCGCGTTCGACTGGTGCGCCTCCCGGA
>JBEKHU010000303.1:0-4979 GCA_050012115.1 Bryobacteraceae bacterium
GAGGCGGCGGTCATCGTCAGCCCCGACAACGTCTTCGACATCGCCAGAGGCATCCGAGAAGTGCTGCTTTCGCCGGCGCTGCGTCAGGAGATGATCACGCGGGGCCATGCCCAGGCGGCCCGATTTACGTGGGAAGAAACAGCGCGCCAGGTCACCGCCCTTTACGAATCGGCCGCGGGCGGGGGGATCAGGTAGCCCGACTGAGCCAAAGGGTTGATACGTCGCGGATCTCCGCCCAACCAGACCACCAGTCCCCGGATGTGCGCGTCGGCGGTTGAGCCCTTCAATTCGATCCAGTCCGGCCCGATGGCGGGTCGCAGGCCTTCCTGACCGAGCACGATCAGGCGCCCGGGCTCATAGCGCAACCGCCGCAACCATCCGCCGCCAGACCAGTGGATGGCGTACCAGGCGTTGATCCTGACCTGAAGCCGGGCCGGCAAGGCCGTGTCCAACAGGGCGCAAGTGGCTCCCGGAAAGTTCCTCGCCAGTTCAGAGTCCGCGCCCAACTCTGCGAATACGGGCTGCCGCAACGGACTGATGGAATGGGCGGGGAGCGGTATCCAACCGGCGTTGCCCTCAAGTTCGGGGAAGGGATGGGCCGGTCCGAGGAGTCCGGCCAGCAGCGGAACGTAGCGGATGAGTTCCGGCGAAGGGGCAACTCCTTCCAGCGCGCCGCCCAGTTCCGCGCCTCCGGCCAGGTCGAGCGGCGAGATTCCGAGGAACTCGAGCAGGCGGTCGGCCATCTCCACGGTCAAGGCCCGTTTCCCGCTGATCAGGTTCTGCATATGCGGCTGGGAGATCCCAATCTGGCTGGCCAGTCGCCGCACAGTCAGGGAGCCGGACGCGATCTGGAACCGGAGACGATCCATAAGACGTTGAAAAAGCGTCTCAAACGAGAGTTGTCTCGGCGGCCATGGCATATAGCTATTTGAAATAGGTACGTACTAGATCATACTTGCGGCTTGCTTGGATTTCGTCAATTAAGATAAAATAATCTGAAACTAATTAAGCAGATAAGTCTTTGAAAATAAAGAACTATTAGGCAGAGATAGTACTCTCGGTGTCGATAGTACCAGAGTAGGTCTTCCTCGTCAGTTGACGGAATTCGACCCCGGACTCACACTGCGCACAGAGCGTTTCCCCAGCCGCGTGAGGCAGCCGGGAGAAGCCGACGAAAGGACCGAAACAATGGAGTGGACCCGATCTGAGACCCTGGCACTGGCCGTTCCCAATTGTTCACACTGTTTTGGGACGGGCATACGTAGTCTGAAGAGGGGCGAAGCCCACGCATGCAACTGCGTGCTGCGCGCGATCTTCCGGGCGTGCTACGCCCGGTTTCGCCATTGCGCGACCAAAGAGAAGTACTTGAGCAAGGTGTCGCTGGATTGCACCACTCGCGGCGGCCGCCGGATGTGGGGCCGCAAGGACGAAGAGTACGTCGCCGATTTCACGCTCGTTTCCCGCCGGTCTCTAACGCCGGAAGAGTACAAGCTCTTCAGCTATCATTTCCTCCTCGGCGCCGATTGGCGTCTGTGCTGCCGCCGCCTGAAGATGGATCGCGGCAATTTCTTCCACTCGGTCTACCGCATCGAACAGAAACTGGGCAAGATTTTCCGCGAGCTCAAGCCGTACGCCCTGTTCCCTTTGGATGAATACTTCCACGGCCGTCTTGAAAACGACTGGGTCCCCGAGCCGGAACCGGGGCCGAAGGTGATGGCACTTCGGCCGCAATTCCAGCAGCTTTGGGCCTGGCGGCCGGCCGCCTGACGAGTTGCCCGCGGCAGCAGGCGCCTGTCCCTGGAGGTCGAGCGGGGACGGGCGCTCCCCACGCGCCCGAGGCTGCCTCTCCCTCAGGCCGCCCCGCCGGCGTTGCGCGACGGTGATGAGAACCGCCGCGCGGAGGCGCATTTGAGCCGCTTGTCGTGCAAGGGTCCCCGGATCGGAAAAGGCATGCTAATCCGTCTCGACTGGGCGCCGCCATGCCGCGGCAGGCCGCCGGTGCAAATGCCTTATCGTTTCAACTTGAAGAAGCGCTCGAGCAACGTGACGCAATCGGCGGCCAGAAGGCCTTCCTCGACGCAGATCTGGTGATTCAGTAAGTCGCTGTCGGCCAGGCGGAACTTACTCCGCACTCCGCCGAAGCGCAGGTCGCGGCTGCCGAACACCAGCCGCCGCACCCGCGCCTGGACCAGCGCGCCGGCGCACATGACGCAGGGCTCTAGCGTGACGAAGATCTCGGCCTCGGCCAGACGGTAATTGTTCAGCCTTCCGGCGGCCTCCCTGAGCGCGAGCATCTCCGCGTGGGCCGTCGGATCATTTAGCCCGATCGGGCGGTTGAATCCCCTCCCAACGATCTCTTCGCCGACAACGACCACCGCGCCAACCGGCACTTCGCCGGCCACTTCGGCTTCGCGCGCCAGACGCAAGGCTTCTCGCATGAACGTTTCGTCGCGCGTTTGCGTCATTTCATCCTGTCCGGCCGGCGGCTGATCCCTCTATGCGGGACTCCAGCAGCCGATCCCCTTAGAATAAGGCCTTGGAGCACATTTGGACCGATGCGCTATCTCGGGCTCGTCTTTAAGAATGCATTGCGCAACCGCCGCAGGAGCCTGCTGACCATCTCCTCGCTGGCCCTGTCGCTGTGCATCCTGGGCGTCCTCATGGCCCTGTACTATGCGCTGTTTCACGGCGAGCCGCCCAAAGCGCAGATGTTGCGCGTAGTGACGCGCCACAAGGTGGCCATCGCGTTCGCCATGCCGGTCTACTATCGCGAGAAGATCGCCCGCCTGCCGGGCGTCAAACAGGTCTGCACTTGGCAATGGTATGGCGGCGCCTACAAGGATGAGGAGCGCGACCGGTCGAAGTTCTTTCCGCGATTCGGTGTCGAGGCGGATCGTTTCTTCGACGTCTACCCCGACTACCGCGTGCCGGTGGAGCAGAAACTCGCCTTTCAGAAGGACATCGCCGGCGCGCTCGTCGGCAAAAATCTGGCCGCGAGTCAGGGCCTCAAGCTCGGCGACAGAATCAAGATCAAGGGCAACATCTTCCCCTTCGACCTGGACCTGACCGTGCGCGCCATCTACGACTCGGACGTCGACGCCGACAGCCTGTACTTCCCGCTGAAGTACCTCCAGGAGGCGCTGGAAGCCAGGGGTTCGCGGCGCAGCTACGCCGGCACATTCACGAGTCTGGTGGATTCGCCGGAGAACGTGCCGCGCGTGGCCAAGGCGATCGACGAAATGTTCGCCAACGCCGAAGCGCCGACGCACACCGAGAGCGAATATGCCTTCGGGCTGAGCTTCCTGTCGTTCCTCGGCAATATCAAGCTCGCGCTGATCTCCATTTGCGGCGCCGTGACCTTCACCATTCTGCTGGTGGCGGGCAACACCATGGCCATGTCGGTGCGCGAGCGCGTTCGCGAAGTCGGCATATTGAAGACCCTGGGCTTCACGCCGCGCGGGATTCTCGGCCTGCTGCTGGGCGAATCCGCCGTCATTTCGATGCTCGGAGGCGGCCTTGGCCTGCTTCTCGCGAACCTCCTCATCGGCGTGCTGCGTCACGGTCCGGCCGTCGTGCAACAGACGAAGACGCTGACCCTGCAGCCGCCTGTGCTGGCGATTCTGCTGGGGTTTTCGATCTTCATCGGCTTATCCAGCGTGATCGTGCCCGCCTGGCGCGCCTCGCACACTTCGATCCTGGAGGCTCTGCAAGACGCGGACTAGCCCGGTCTCGAGAAGCTCCCGATGCCGATCCCGATCACTTACAACATCCGCAATCTGGCCGTGCGCAAAACCACGACCGTCATGACTGCGCTCGGCATTGCGCTCACGGTCTCTGTGCTTTGCGCCGTGCTCTCGATGGTCGAGGGTCTGCGTGTCGCCTTCACCAGCTCCGGCCATCCGCTGAATCTGTTGCTGATCCGCAAGGGCGGTGGAGCCGAACTGACCAGCGTCGTGTCGCGCAACGATTACAACGAAGTCATCCGCTTCCGGCCGGGCATTGCGCGGGACCAGGACGGTCAGCCGCTGGCCTCGCTGGAACTCGTGACGATCATTAACCTTCCCAGCCGGGAGTTCCCGGAGGGCGTGAACGTGAATGTGCGCGGGCTCTCCCCGACGGGACTGAAACTCCGGGACGAGACACGTCTCCAACGCGGCCGTTGGTTCCAGCCGGGGCGCCGGGAGGTTGTCGTCGGCTCGGAGATTGCTTCGCAAAACCCCGATGCGCAGGTCGGCAGGAGCATCCGCTTCGGCCGCGGCGAGTGGCAGATCGTCGGCCTGTTCGAAAGCAGCTACCCGGCCCGGAACAGCGAAATCTGGGGCGACCTCGACCAGGTGCGCGCCGACCTCAATCGCTTTGACGCCTGTTCGAGCGTCCTGCTGCGCGCCACGGATCCGGTCACGCTGCGGGCGCTGGCCAGCGAGTTCCTGGTGGAGCAACGCCTGCAGCTCGATGTCCTCCCCGAGACGGAGTACTTCGCCAAGCAGACCGACTCGGGCGAGATCATCCGCTACCTCGGCACATTCGTCGCCATCATCATGGCGGTCGGGAGCTGTTTTGCCGCCATGAATACGATGTACGCGGCGGTGGCCCGGCGGTCGCAGGAAATCGGCACGCTGCGGGTGCTCGGATTCTCACGCTTCAACATCCTGCTGTGCTTTGTCCTGGAGTCCGTCCTCATCTCGCTGCTGGGCGGCGCTCTGGGCCTGCTGCTGATTCTGCCGCTGCACGGCCTGTCCACGGGCGTCGGCAGCATGACCACATTCGCCGAGACCTCGTTTCAATTAACCATCACGCCGAAGGTCGTGTTCAGCGGCATGAGTTTCGCGCTGATCATGGGCGTGCTGGGCGGTTTTCTGCCCGCATTCAGCGCCGCCCGAAAACAGATCCTCGTCGCACTGAGACAGATATAGGAGTACCTCGTGCAACCCGATTTGAAGAGCCTGAGAATCCAGAGGGGCGCGGACCCCGGCCTCGAA
>JBEKHU010000304.1:0-4977 GCA_050012115.1 Bryobacteraceae bacterium
AGCCCTTCTTCATTGTCCGGATCGAGCTCGAGGGCCTTCTTATAAGCCTTCTCGGCGGCTGCCGAGTTCATCGCCAGTTTCTGAAGCCGGCCGAGCATCATCCAGTTCTCAAGATCGTTCGGAGCCTGCTCGCTGATCTTCTGGTATTGACCGATGGCCGCGCGCAGCATCTCCTCGTTCATCCGCTGCTGCTGGCCCTGGCTGATCCGGGCGGTGTAGAACCGCGCCAGAATCCGGCGCGCGTTCAGGTCGTCGGGATTCCGCTTGAGCACATCCTCGAACTCGGCAATCGCCATCCGTGACTGACCCGATTGCAGGTACAGGTCGGCCAGCTCCTGCGGCAGGTACGCCGTGGCGGGGTCCTCGTTCATCGCCAGTTTGTAGTTCTCGATCGCCTTGCTGAGATACTCGCCGCGCCCGCCGTAAGCCGCCGCTAGTTCTGAGTACAGGTGTCCCAGAGTAGCGTGGTAGTAAGCCGACGCCAGGCGGTTGGGTTTCGAGGGCTCGTCCGTTTGTCCGGGAAGCAGCCCGCCACTACCCACGACGCTCGCCACGGCGGCCAGGGTCAGATTGCGCAGAAACCGGGTCATTGTCAATGTCGTCCTTGCCTTACAAGCACCCCTCGTTGGCAGAGCACACATTCGATGCGTGCTCCAATTCAACTACTATAACCGATGTGTTTCAGGAAGATGCAGTTTCAACTTGTTTGAGCGCTCCCGCAATCTCCACCGGAACGCGCGCCCGCCCGTCGGCCTGTCGGACAACGGGAACGCCGCAAACCTCCAAAATGGATAGACATAGAGAGACGAGGAGAAGGCGATAGCATTGGCAGTTCAGACAGACTCCCGGCTCGTCGTGGTAGCCGGTCCCACAGCTTCGGGCAAGAGTGCGCTCGCGCTCGAGTTGGCTCTCCGCTTTGAGGGGGAGATCGTCAATTGCGATTCCCTACAACTTTACCGCGGGCTTGACCTCGGCACTGCGAAAACCCCGCTGCCTGAGCGCCGGGGCGTGCCCCACCACCTTGTCGATATACTCGACCCGCAGGAAGTGACGACTGCGGGGGATTACGCTTTGCGTGCCCGGCGCGTTCTGCGGGAGATCGCGGAGCGTGGCGTATTGCCAGTCACCGTCGGCGGCACCGGTTTCTACCTGCGTGCCTTGCTCGACGGCCTGGCGGAGGGGCCGCGGCGGGACGAGGCCCTCCGCACGCGTTTGGCCCGCATGGAATTGCGCCGATCCGGGCGCTTGCATCGGTTCCTGCACCGACTGGATCCGGCTACGGCCCGCCGGATCCACCCAAACGATACCAACAAGGTGATCCGGGCCGTAGAGATCTGCCTCCTGAGCCGCCGGCCCGCCGCCGAATTGTTCCTCCAGGGCAGACACAAGCTCGAGGGATTCCGCACGCTCAAGTTGATTCTTGACCCGGAGCGGAAGGCGGTGCACGAGCGGATTGCGGCTCGCACCCGGACTATGTTCGCCGCCGGCCTGGTCGGCGAGGTGCGAGCGCTCGTCGCAAAAGGCGTTCCGGCCGACGCAAGAGCCTTTGAATCCATCGGCTATCACGAGGCGATCGAGGTTCTTGCGGGGCGCATGTCGGAACATCAGGCCATCGAGTCGACCATCATCGCCACGCGTCAGTATGCCAAACGCCAACTCACCTGGTTCCGCCGCGAGTCCACGGCCATCTGGATCCATGGCTTCGGCGACGATCCCCAAGTCGTACGAGATGTGACAGAAATCACACGCCAATTCCTGTCCAATTTGCAGTCGTAAATGGCACTTCGTTCGTCTCTGTATTACAGGGGCTTAGCGACGTGTAAGTCCCTTAGAATGAGTTCAAATTCACGCAGGATCGCAAAACACCACAAAAAAGTGGTGCCATGGCTATCCCAACCGCTAACGAGCAGAGTACAATTTAAGACAGGAGAGTCCAAGATGACTAAAACCGCGAAGCTTCTGATACTGTTTCTGACTGTCGCGTTGATGGTGGCCAGCGCCGCCAGCTACAACGTGACCTTGTTCCAGCCCTCTGTCGTTGGGGGCAAGGAACTGAAGGCAGGCAATTATAAGGTGACCATCGACGGAGACAAGGCGATCATTTCCATGGGCAAACAGAAGGTTGAAGCCTCTGCCAAGATCGAGACTGCCTACTCCAAGTTCTCTTCCACGTCGGTGCGCTACACCTCCGAAGGCGGCAAGATGAAGATCCAGGAGATCCGTCTCGGCGGCACCAACCAGAAGCTTATCTTCAACTAAACACCGTTGTCCCCGGGCCCTGGCTCCTTCAAGCCGTGGTCCAACCAAAGCAACCCGAGCCGCCTCTGCTATGCTGTGTGGCGTGTTGAGGCGACTCGGGTTTGTGTTTTTGCCCTGCCTGTTCCTGGCCGGATGCGCGACCTTCCTGACCGCTGCGGCCCCGCCAGAAAACGTGGTCGTCGTTCCCTTCTCCAACCTGAGTCCGAACCGCAGCCTGGATTGGGTCGGAGAGAGTCTCGCCGTCGCGGTTTTTGAGACGCTCTACGCGGAACTGCCCTTCGTCGTGCCCTCCGAGGAACGCGACGCCGTACTGCGCCAGATGAACGTCCGCAAGTACTCGCCTCTGACCGAGGCCACGGTACTGGAGATCGCGGTGAATCTCGATGCCGTTCTGGTCGTTTCGGGGAGCTACGGACCGACGCCGGCCAAGGAGGGAGCCCGCGCCGGGCTGAAGATCCGCGCGCGGATCCTCAATGCCAGGAAGCTCCGGCGGGTCAAGGACTTCGAAGTCTCGGGCGCATTCGACGACCTGTCTCTGCTGCAGGCCCAACTGGCTTGGCGGATACTTCTCGCGCTGAACCCTGGAGCCACAACGAGTGAACAGGACTACCTGACGTCCCACCCCCCCGTGCGCCTGGATGCGCTGGAGCGCTACGTCCGCGGGCTGATCGCCACCTCGTACGATCAGAAACACAGGTTCTTCTCCGCTGCGGCCCGCCTCCAACCGGACTATTCCGGCCCCTGCTACCAGTTGGGCGCGCTCTATTATGCCCGCCGGGAATACCGGAGTGCGGCCGAATGGTTGGCCAAGGTGGTCCCGGCTGACGCTCACTTCCGCGAAGCGCTTTTCCGGCTCGGGCTCGCACGCTATCACATTGGAGACTACGCGCATTCGGTGGAGGCCTTTCGGAAACTCGCCGAGGCGACCCCCCTGAGCGAGGTCTTGAACAATTTAGGTGCCGCGCAACTCAGGACCGGCGACGCGCAGGCAGCTGTCAGTTTCAAGCAAGCTATCGAGAGCGATCCCGCAGACCCTGACTACTACTTCAACGCCGGCTACGAGCTCTTTCGGAGAAACGAGCTCGAGGCCGCCGCCCGTCAGTTCGAGGCTGCTCTGGAACGCAAGCCCGACGATGAGACGGCCACGGGCTTGCTCGCCCGCTGCAAACGGAAAGAGGGCGGCCGCCCGGGCGACATGCAGTCCGAGGCGCTGGAGCGCCTCAAGGAGAATTATGACGAGAGCGCCTGGCGCCAGCTCAAAGCCATGCTCGACCCGGAAACTCACAAGTGAATCGCGCCTGACGCACACCGCCCGGACATGCGGCCCACTGCCCCGTTGTCCGGTGGGCGCCGCAGCTCAGGCTGGATATTTTGGCATGCCCGGAGGATTCTGGGTGAGATCCGGTTATAATCAGAGACCGTTCCATGCTTGAGGCAATTGGACTTTCGCACCAGGGGCTCGTCCGCGGGAATAACGAGGACCAGTTCTACGCTTCCAGTGAGCGCGGTCTGGGCGTGTTGGACGACGGGATGGGGGGCGCCCAGGCCGGAGAGACCGCATCTCTGGTTGCCGTGCAGGCCGTGATCGACGTGGCGACCTCCGACGTTCCCTCGCCGTCCCTTCTCGAATCCGCGTTCCTTGAAGCCGATCTCCGCGTCCGCGCCCTCGCCGAAGAGGAGGCTGAACTGAGAGGGATGGGCACCACCCTCGTGGCGCTGCTGGAAACTCCCGCCGGCGTTGCGATTTCCAGCGTCGGGGACAGCCGCGGTTGGCTGTGGGAGGACGGCGGCCTGACGCTGCTCACCAGCGACAATAGCTGGGTGAATGAGATCGGCCGGAATCTGGGTCTCAGCGAAGAGGCGCTCAGCACGCACCCCCTGCGCCATGCGCTGACCACGGCCATCGGCGTGGGCGTCGAGCACCGCGTCCAGAGCCAGGTGATTCATCCGCGTCCGGGCAGCATGGTGTTGCTTTCCAGTGACGGACTGCACGGCGTCGTGCCCCCTGGAGAGATCGCTGCGGTGTTTGCGGATGGTGGCACGCTGGCCTCGATTTCTCAAACCCTGATCGACCTGGCGCTCGAGGCCGGCGGGCCTGATAACGTCACCGTCGTCATCGCCCGATTCTGATCCCTTCCTCCGGCAATCACCCGGAGATTTCCGCCTGCTCAGCCCCACTCATTTCTGGGTCCCCCATGTTACTGACTCGAGCCGGACGTCTAGTCCTGCCGGCTGGCGTTGTCCTGGTCATCGGCAGCCAGTTCTTGTGTGCCTCCGATCTGCATCTCCGCGCCGTCGAAGGCCAGGCGATGGTCGTCGCACCGGGAGTCTCTTCTTCCCGCCGGATCGTTGTCGCCGTGGAGAATGACCAGGGCAAGCCCCTTGCCGGCGCGACGGTTCGATTCCGGCTCCCCGCAGAGGGTTCAACCGGCCGTTTTGCCAGCGGGATGATCACCGAAACCGTCTTAAGCGGCCCTGACGGCCGTGCCAGCGTCTTCGGAATCGTCTGGAACGGCCAGCCTGGGCCGCTTGTGGTTGCCGTCGCCTGCTCGTTCGGAACGGAAACGGCGGAGGTCGAGATCCCAATCGAGATCGGCCAGCGCTCACAAAAGGAGTTGAACACCCCCAATCCGGGCCACTTCCCTTCAGCCGGCTCCAACCGCAAGTGGCTCGTTCTTGCGGCAGTGATCGTCGGCGGAGCGGCCGTGGGAGCCGCGT
>JBEKHU010000305.1:0-4952 GCA_050012115.1 Bryobacteraceae bacterium
CCCCCGCAACAACGGTCGTGCCTGTTTTCCGAGACTATACGTCAAGGTGACCTTTGGCAGCGGGATTGCATCAGTTCGCTGAAAGGACGAGGAGAAGCCCGTTGCCGTGGGCCGAACTGTTCGTCATGTGATTTTAAGCTCCCATAACTGGAAATCGGAAGGATGCGCTATGTCATGACGCCTTGGGCCGGGTCAGCTCCTGTATCTGCTCGACAGCCTGCGCCATGCTCGTCACCAATCGATCGGGTTGGGTTCGTTCGAAACGCGCCTTGGCCTTCTCCGTATCGCCGCTGAACCCCCATACTCCGATGATCAGCTTGAGTTTGGGAAAGCGTTCCCGAATCAGTTTGCACATCGTCCGCGCGGGTGGAAAGGCATACGGCGGCAATGCGGAGATGCAGATAACGTCGTCTTGTCTTTTCTCAAGCAACTTCAGCAACTCCACGGGGGAAGCGAGGGCGATCGGAAGAGACAGAACCGCGTGGCCCGCCTGCTCCAGCAGTTGCGCCAGCATAGCGGCCGAGACCTCATCAGCCCGATCGTTTGCGGGAAGGCAGAGGATGCTGGCGCTGAGACGCTCCGCCGGGCCTGATTCCGCCGCGGCATCTTCGGCTTGGGGTGAAGCGTCCGCCAGATCGTACTCCGAATGCTCCGTAATCATCTCACTGATGCTGAGATAGAGAAACTCCTCCCTGGTTGTGTCAATCGTCCCTTTGTGGCGATCCTCTTCGGCCAGGCTCAAAGCAGGGATGAACACCGAATCGTACAACTCCACCACGGATTTTTCTTTCAGGAACCGGTCCACAATCGCGTGCGCCTCCGGTTGGTCCATCGCCAGTAAACGCTGGTAGATCTGCGCCTCCGCCCCCAGCACTTCTTCATCCCCCAGCAGGATATGTAGAAAAGAGAATTGAGGAACGTAGCGCCCCAGCACCACCGCGCACACGGTGAGCGGCGTTGAAAGGATTAGACCCGCGGGGCCCCACAGAACAGTCCAGAAGACAGCCGCCACCAGCAGCGCCAGCGAAGAGATGCCCGTGTGCACCCCGTAAAGCCACGGCTCGACGAAGTTGGCAGTGATCAGTTCGAGGCCGGCAAACAGCACGAACACCAGCAGCGGCGGCAGCCAGCTGTCAAAAGCGGCCAACGAGAGTGCGATCGGCAGCGCGGCGGCAACCATCGTGCCGACATACGGCACGATGCGCAGGAGGCCGGCGACGACTCCCCATAGCGCGGGATTGGGCACGCCAATCGAGTACAGGCCCAATCCGAACAGAGCTCCAAAGCCGGCATTGACCAGGACCTGCATCAACATGTATCGGCTGACACGGTGCGCCGCGTCGTCCAGCGCCTGCGTCATGATGTTGATCTGACTAAGTCCAACCAGCCGGAACAGACGATGTCTCAAGTCGAATCTCTTGATCAGCATGAAGACCGTGAAGATCAGGACCAGTCCTGTCTTTGCCAGAGGCTGAAGAACGGGTTGGACCAGCTCGCGCAGGTAGTCCAATTCACCTGCCGGCTGTGGCACGATCTGCACGCGCAGAGGAACCGCGGGAGTGCTCGCCGCAGTGCGCTGCTCCCGACTCTGTGCCGGAGAGAGCGCCCACGGGCTGGAAATTTCGCGCGCAATGTCCCTCAAGCTGTTGGCCGCCAAGCCTAACGGTCCCTTCGTGGGAATGCGCAGCGCTTCCATCTTGGCGTGAATGTTCTGGCGGTACCTGGGCAGCTCCTTGGCCACGTCAACGAGCTGAACGGCGATGATCCAGCTAACGCAGCCCGCCGCCGCCATGGCGACCAGGACGGTCACCGCGACGGACGGCACGCGGCCGATGCGTGTTTTTTGCAAGAGCGCCACCACAGGGCTCAAAACGAACGTCAGAATGACGGCAAATGCCAGCGGGATCAGAATTGAGCGGGCAAAATACAGCGCCGCGATCGTGCCAAACAGCATCACCATCGCCCACTGACTGGAGTTTGGGAGGTGGCGCTGTGTTGCGCTGAAAGCCGCCGGTACTGAAGCGCTGCGCAAGTCGGCCGCGCTCGTCGCGGGGCCCGTCCCGGAGCGCCTGTGGAAGAACTGTCGGTTCCAGAAGGAAGCCATGTTAGGGGCCCTTGGGGCGTTCACGCCGCGCGAGCGCCCTCAGCTTTTCGATTCGACCCCAGGCTGAGGCCGGAGAGCCAGCCCGCCCGGATCGCGCATTCCGAATCTGTTCTATGAAGATCTTCGGGCAATGAGCTGCTCGTCAATGCGTAGGAATCAGCGATTTGGGTTGTCATGTTAGCCTTACCGATGCATTGTACTAGTTTGATAGAGAGTATAACTCCGGCTTGAAGGGCCCACTGTTTTTCGACCTGCCGCAGTGTTAGTCCTCAGCCGGTTTGCGTTGCCGTGAGTTCGCAGTGAGCCGCTTACTCAAGGGTGAAACCGGTCGGCGTCCAGACAGGAGGATCTCCTCCGCTATTTCGTCCGTTTCACCGCAGCTACCAGGCCAGGATATGGGTCAACGGCATTCCCCTGCCACCACACCTTTTCGGGCCCCAATTCGAAGATCGCAAAATCCAAGTGCGGCGTGCGCTGATCCGCATTGCCCGTCGATCCCACATAGGCGATTACGTCCGCGCGCTCGACCCGCATTCCCTCCCGCAACCCTTGCACGTACCCGTCCAAGTGCGCGTAGTAGTAGCAATACACTTCCGGTTCGTCGAACGGGTAGATCGTGTTGCCGCCCGGCCGGCGCGGTCACGGAAGCGGATCAACTGCTGGCTGATGTGATGTCCACGCGGGGCTATCCGGTCAGTGACTTTGAACAGCGGGCGGCGGATATCTCCGTCGATCATCCACTGGTCCTGGCCAACTACCGGTCGGCTCACGAAATCGCGCTGCGTCAAGCGGGACGGAAGGCCAGCACGGAAGAATTGCGCCAAGCGATGGTGCATTACCGGACGCTTTTCGAGGAGCTGGTCAGCGGGCCAGAGATGCCCTTAAAGAAGGTTGCATCATAAGTTCAAGGATTACAGAGAAGAAGCAGGCTGAGCATTGAGAGCTTAGAAGTCAAATATGATAAGCACTCTTCCATTCGATTGGCCCTTCCTGGTCCAAGCGGCGGTCCCAGTACACGATGAAGTCGCGGCGGCGAACGGAAGATGGCATGGCGCAAATCTGGTACCATGGCACTGCGAAGACTCGTTCTGCTCGGCTGGAGGCTGACTATGCCTTGCTTGCTCGTGTTCGTCATTCTGTTGTTTCCGCGCGTCGCGCTGGCACTGATGTGGTTCTTCGGGACCTACCTGCAGCGCGCATTCCACGGTGGTCTAGTGCTGCCGGTGCTCGGCTTCATTTTCCTGCCGCTCACCACGATCGTCTACGCCTGGGAGATTAACAGCCACATGCCGACAACGGGAATCAATCTTCTGTGGCTGCTGTTCGCGGTGATCATCGACCTGGGCGGATTGGGTGGCGGCGCGCATCGCCAATTCCGGCGCTGAGTCGCTTAGCCACTGCCACAGAGACTTTCCATTTTGCCCCGGCAATGCGTCTGCATCCATGCGCATCTCCCGAAGGGCCGTTGCTACATTTGCGCAAGCTCGCAATCTGATGGGGGCGAAGCCTGACGACACCTCCAATCGCGCCCGGACGGGTGGGCTTCGGGCAGTAGCCGATCCCCCGCCCCGACGATACCGGTCGCCCAGAACAAGTTGGTGCCGTTCGTGCAGCAGAAAGCATGTCGTTAAACACTCATTGACCGAGGGAGGCTACTATGAACATGAACAAGACTGCACCGCATCTCGGCGAAGAGCTATCTGGCACCGTTGAACAAGTGGCGGATTTGGCTCGGACCGCGGGCGAAAAGTTAGATGAAGTCCGATATGAGACGGCAAACGCGCTGGCTGGCGCTGCTTCCTCCGTTCGGACCACCGGACGCCAAGGATCCGAGGCAATCGACGATCTGGCAAACAGAGCAGCGTCCAAACTGGATTCGACTGCCGCATACGTCCGACGTCATGATGTGAGGGACATGCTCGGCAACTTGCGGCAGGTTGTTCGCCAGCATCCGGCAAGCTTTCTCGTTGGGGCCGCCGCAGTCGGGTTTTTCTTGGGATCTGCCGCTCGACGAAAAGGGCGTTGATGCGCTGTTTGACCCGGCACGCTACATTGCCGGATTCCATGCGGGCCTGGATACACTCGACAGGCTCGCGGGCGGGCTTCGCCCAGGCACACTGACGCTCCTCAGCAGCGAACCCGGCGTTGGCAAGACCGCACTCGCTCTGGCGTATGTCCGAAACGCCGCCTGTGTGGATGGCCTGCCCACGGCGATCCTTTCACCAGCCGTGACGCGCGATCATCTGCTCCTCCGCCTAATCGCTGCCAAAGCGCGAATTCCACTCGAACAGTTCACGAAGCATGGTCTGGATGCCGTGCAGCGGGAATCTGCGCTCGAGGAGGCGTTTCGCGCAGGAATGGCGCGTCAACCAACCTTGCACCGGTTTTGTCGATGCAGGAACACGTGCCGGTTTCGGTTCCCTCGCACCGAAGGCCTCATCACCATCCCATGTACGGCAAGAGTTGCACACCCAGTGACAGATTCTGCACCCGATTTGGGCTTACAAGCCGCTTGTGTACGGCACCCTCCAATCGCAACTTGAAGCCCTCTTTCTTGCGTATGCCGCCGCCGCGAGGGCTGAAACTGCTCACAACATGAACGACCTGCTGGATTGAAGACACCGGGACGTGACTTTGACCTCGCGCCTGAGCCGTGAAGAGAGGTCCGTACGATGTGACTTGCAGCAGATTGGAAGCCGCCGTGCAGTGTATTAAAGCCGCAAAGGAGTATGTGGATGCGTAAATCAATCGTAACCATGTTGGCGATTACCGGTTTCATGAGTGCCGCCGCTTTCGGGGCGGAAAGAGAAGCCAAAGTCGACGACAGGCTGGACGCTTCGGCCGAAAC
>JBEKHU010000306.1:0-4950 GCA_050012115.1 Bryobacteraceae bacterium
CGTGAGGCGGTGTGATCTAAGGGCAGGAGAAACCTATGGAGCGGGCGATTGCGTTCACGCTGAACGGGAAGCCAACGAAGGTGACGGTCGATGACGAGCGCATGCTGTTGTGGGTGCTGCGCTCCGACCTGGGCCTCACGGGCACGAAATTCGGATGCGGCGCCACGTACTGCGGCGCGTGCACGGTGGTTGTGGACGGAGAAGCGGTGTTGTCGTGCTCGACGCCGGTCAAGGACGTCGCCGGCAAGAAGGTGCTGACGATTGAAGGGCTCAGCCAGAACGGCAAGCTGCACCCGATCCAGGAGGCGTTCGTGAAACACGGCGCGCTGCAGTGCGGGTTCTGCACGCCGGGGATGATCCTCAACGCGTACGCGCTGGTGCACAAGACCCCGCGGCCGACGCGCGAGGAGATCCTGCAGCACATGGAAGGGAACCTGTGCCGCTGCGGAGCGCATCTGCGCATCGTGGAGGCCATCGAAGAGGCGGCCGTGGCGATGAAGGGGGGTGCGCGATGAAACCGGTTGAGGCGGACGTCAAAGTCAATCCCACTACGAACAGCGGCGCGGAGGTCAGCCGGCGCGACTTTTTCGCGTTGACCGGGCCGGGTCTGCTAGTGCTGTTCTCGACCGAACCGGCGGAGGCGCGCCAGGAGCCGCAGCGGCTTCCTCCACCATCAGGATTTCCGAGCGATTTCAACGCCTACCTGCACATCGGCGGCGACGGGCGGGTGACGTGCCTCATCGGCAAGATTGAGATGGGCCAGGGCGCGATGACTTCGTCGGCGGAACTGCTGGCGGAGGAGCTGGACGTCGCGTTCGACGCGGTGGACGTGGTGATGGGCGACACGGAACGCTGTCCATGGGACATGGGCACGTTCGGCTCGCTCAGCACGCGCATGTACGGACAGATCTTGCGCAAGGCCGGTGCCGAGGCGCGAGCGGTGCTGCTGCAGATGGCCGCCGAACAGCTCAAGGCGCCGGTGGAGCGGTTGAAAGTGCAGGCGGGCGTGGTGACGGATCCCACCACGGGCAAGAAGGTCACGTACGCGCAACTGGTGGAAGGCAAGCGCATCGAGCGGCACCTGGATAAGGTGCCGGTGAAAACGGTGGCGGAGCTGCGGCTGGTGGGGCATTCGGTGGCGCGCAAAGATTCGGTCGAAAAGGTCACGGGCAAGGCACAGTACGCGGGCGACATCATACTGCCCGGAATGCTGTGCGCGCGCATTCTGCGGCCGCCGGCGCATGGCGCGAAGCTGAAGAGCGCCGACACGGCCGCGGCGGAGAAGAGCGGCGCGCGGGTGGTGAAAGACGGCGAGATGATCGCCGTGTTGCACGAACGGCGCGACCTGGCGGAGCGGGCGCTGGAGCTGATCAAGGCCGAATGGGACCGGCCGGCGGCGGCGGTGGACGATGTGTCGATCTTCGAGCACCTGATCAAGAAAGGGACGCATCCGGCGGTGGTGCACGAGAACGGGAGCCTGGCGGAGGGAGAGAAGCAGGCGGCGCACATCATCGAAGAGACCTACCTCAACAGCTACGTGGCGCACTCGGCGATGGAGACGCATTCGGCGGTGGCGAACTTCGAAAACGGCAAGCTGACGGTGTGGGCGAGCACGCAGACGCCGTTTCCGCTGCAAGGGGAACTGGCGGGGGCGCTCGGTCTGCCGCACCAGAAAGTCCGCGTCATTCCGCCTTACCTGGGGGGCGGATTCGGCGGGAAGAGCGCGAACCAGCAGGCCATCGAGGCGGCGCATCTGGCCAAGCTCACGGGCAAGCCGGTCCAGGTGGTGTGGAGCCGCGAGGAGGAGTTTTTCTTTGACACGTTCCGGCCGGCGGCGGTGGTCAAGATCCGCGCGGGCCTGAGCGGCGCGGGGAAGATGGTGCTGTGGGATTTCCTGACCTACGGCGGCGGGGATCGCGAGGCCAAGCAGTATTACGACATCCCGCATCAGCGGACCCGGTCGGCCGGCGGCTGGGGCGGCGGACCGGACGGGATGCACCCGCTGGCTGTCGGGGCGTGGCGCGCGCCGTCGGTCAATACCAACACCTTCGCCCGCGAATCGCATATCGACATGCTGGCGCGCAAGGCGGGCGTCGACGCGGTGGAGTTCCGGCTCAAGCATCTCTCCGACAAGCGCACGCGGGGCACTCTGGAGGCGGCGGCGAATCGCTTCGGCTGGAGTACGCGGAAGAAGTCGAGCGGGGTGGGCTTCGGCGTTGCCTGCGGCACCGATGTGGGCGGCTGGGCCACCACCATGGCGGAGGTGGAAGTGGACAGAAGCACCGGCAAGATCCGGGTGAGGCGCATCGTGGCCGCGATGGACATCGGCCTGATCGTGAATCCCGACGGCGCGCTGCAGCAACTGGAGGGCGGCATCACGATGGGGCTGGGCTACACGCTCAGCGAGGAAGTGCACTTCAAGGGCGGGGACGTCCTGGACCGGAATTACGACAGCTACGAACTGCCGCGCTTTTCCTGGCTGCCAAAGATCGAAACCGTCCTGGTCGATAACCGCGAAACGCCCTCGCAGGGCTGCGGCGAACCGCCCATCATCACCATCGGCGCGTTGATCGCCAACGCGGTGTTCGACGCCACCGGCGTGCGGATGCTGCAACTGCCGATGACGCCGACGCGGGTCAAGGCGGCGCTCAGCCGCGGCTGAGGGCCGGCGAAGAGCCTCCAAGCCCCGCTTGGGGTCCCCTGGAGCCTACGTGGTGCCCGGGAGACTTCAAGTGGAGTTTGTGTGCGCGGGGTCCCCTCCGGAGATCCAGAACAGAAGCGGCGCGTGAATCCTTTCCCGCAGTCAGGCATCTCATAGGGAGCAGACTGGTGATTGGTCAATAAATGACATATCATGGAAAGAGGGACGCATGATCGTTCACCGCAGAGCTTCCGAACGCGGCAATACCAGGCTGAACTGGCTCGACGGCCGCCACACTTTCTCGTTCAATCGGTACTACGACCCGGCGTGGATGGGCTTCCGCACGCTGCGGGTGATCAACGACGACATCGTCGCGCCGAAAGGCGGTTTCGGCACCCATCCGCACCGCGACATGGAGATCGTTACGTGGGTCCTCGAGGGTGTGCTAAAGCACAAGGACTCAACGGGTTCCGAGGGTGAGATCCGGCCCGGGGAGGCGCAACGCATGAGCGCCGGGACGGGCATCTACCACAGCGAGTTCAACGGCTCCGAAACCGAGCGGGTGCGACTGCTGCAGATCTGGATCGAACCGCAGGTCGAGGGCATGGAGCCAGGCTATGAGCAAAAGCAGTTCCCGGAATCGGAGCGCCTGAACCGGCTGCGCCTGATCGCCAGCCAGGATGGGCGTGAGGGCTCGGTCACGATCGGCCAGGATGCGGCCATCTACGACGGGGTTCTGGAGCCCGGCGCCGCTGTCGAGCACCCTCTGAATACTAGCCGTTCAGCCTGGGTGCAAGTGGCCCGAGGCGCGGTGCAGGTGAACGGCCTGGCGCTGGAAGAGGGCGACGGGGCGGCGATCACGGAGGAATCCGCGGTGCGGGTGTTGGCGGAGAAGCCGTCCGAAGTGCTGGTTTTCGATCTCCGCTGAGCGGGTTCCTGGCCGAGGCGGCGAGGCCACTCCTTTCCGACGATGACGCGATTCCAACGGGCCCGGCAGGCAAGGGTACCATTGGAAACGTAGCATCCTAATGCCCCTCGATCCACAAATCCAACAGCTTCTCGCCGAACTGAAAGCTTCCGGCTCGAAACCGCCGTGGGAGGCGAGCATCGAGGAGGTCCGTGCCGGGCAATTGGCGCGCCGCGCCTGGAGCGGACCGCCGGCCGAGGTGCAGCGGTGGGAGGACTTCAGCATCCCGGGCACGGGCGGCCCGATTCCGGTGCGGGTGTATCGGAACGGTCCGGACAGGCCGGTCCTGATCTGGTATCACGGCGGCGGGTTCGTGGCCGGCTCGATTGAGGCGCAGGATGCGGTCTACCGGTTGCTGGCCATCCGGTCGCGGTGCACGGTGCTCGCGGTGGACTACCGACTGGCTCCGGAACACCCGTTTCCGGCGGCGGTGGACGACGCGTACGCGGTGCTCGGCTGGGTGACGGCGCACGGGCGGGAGCGGGGCCTCGATTCGACGAGAATCGCCGTGGGCGGCGACAGCGCCGGCGCCAATCTGGCCACGGTCGCCGTGCGCCGGGCGCGGGACCGCTGCGCACGCCTGCCGCAATTCCAGGCTCTGGTCTATCCGGTGACTGATGCCACCATGTCGCGCGAGTCGCATGCGGCCTTCGCCGACGGCTACATGCTCACGCGGCGGCACATGGAATGGTACTTCGCCCAGTATCTGCCGCCCGGCACGGACCCGCGGAATCCCGACGTTTCCCCGCTGTTTTCCCCGTCACTGGCCGGCGTTTCCCCGGCATTCGTGATGACCGCCGAATACGATCCGCTGCGCGATGAGGGCGAGGCCTACGCCGGGAGATTGCGCGATGCCGGCGTGGAGGTGATGCTGACCCGCTGTCCGGGGCTGGTGCATGGCTTCTTCTCGATGGGCGGGATCGTACCGGCGGCCTATCGCGCGGTGTGCGACGTGGCGCGCGCGGTGCGCGAGGCGTTCGAGTAACCACTGTTGCCAGCAATCCCGGTCGAGCGAACGGTACTGCGCCGCTTGGGCGACGTGCTTGGCCTGGATCTGCTCGGAGGCGCCGAGGCCGGCGACGGGACGCGACTCCATGCAGGCGAAGCAGGTGTTTCTCAAGCTGCGGGTGACGAAGGAGGCGCCGGATTGATGCAGCCGGCGCAGGCGGTTGAAGTCCAGATAGGCGCGGTCCAGGACGTAAAACGCGCCGGGTTCATAGACCAGATGATCGAGCGTGCTGAGGTCGGAGATGCGGCCGTGGGTGATGCGGATGAAGCTGGGGATGGAGCCGCGCAGATCGAGCAGAGTGTGGAGTTTGATCGCTCCGCGGTGGTGACGGAA
>JBEKHU010000307.1:0-4920 GCA_050012115.1 Bryobacteraceae bacterium
GCATTCCATCCTGGCCAGGAGCACATCACTCCAACAAAGGCCGTATACATTTGCGCAGACCAACCCGCCACCCTCACTTTTCGCTTGCAACGAGGCGGCGGACCATACATTCCGGAAACGCCATTTACCAGCCACGATCTCGCAGCCATCCTGCCCTTGCCCCTCCGGCTGACCGGAAGCCGGTAAGTGGAATCTTCATAGGATTGGAGTGTGCATTCCTTCCGGTTCCGGAACCCAAACCGTCTACACGGTGTCATAAGACCAGTGCACTTCATGCCCGCCGTTCTATTGCTGCTGCTCTGCGGCTACGGCTCGCCGAGCCCGAAATCGAATGTGCCGCAAGAGGTGACGCGCTACGAGCAGGCCGTAATCACCGTCAAGGGACAAACCGCGACGCTTCACGTTTCCGAGGGCAGGCCTCTGGCTGCTGCTCTTTACGCTCTCTCACAGAGATTTGGCTGGCGATTTGGATTCGAAGAAGCGCGGCTCCGGTATCGTGGGGACGTGGTCGATGTGACCTCACCGAAGTACGTCTCAAAGTCCGCGGATGATCGTGCCTATGATCCTCGGGGTGGGGTCCTGGATCTGACATTCACCCTTTCCGCCGGGGCGGGCCAGTCAGCGGATCCGCGCCACGTCGTTGAGCAGCTCCTGGCGCAGTATCATGCTCGAGGCTATCCGGGACGGTACAGCTTTGAGGCTCCGCAGGACCCGAGCGGTTACATCTGCGTCTTCCCCGTAGCGGCTGCCAACGAGAGGGGAGTAATTGAGCCGCAAGAGTCCGTAGTAAGGAGGACGGTCACCGTCGCAGTTCGGGAGCGGGAAACTCTCGACACCGTCTTGCAGGGAGTCCTGAACCAGCTTGGCGCAGCCTCAGGCGCCAGAGTCTGGTGGGGCGGAATGGCGATGAGCACAATGTCCCAGCCGGCGCCGCTGCCGGTCCAGACGACGAAGGAGCCAGCCTATCTGTTCGTGAATTGGACGGCCGCGGTATTGCACTCGGACTTCTGGCAGGTCCTGTGGGATTTCCACGACAAGTACTACGTACTGGGATACGGTCATTGAGGGATCTCCGCGGTTTGCCTCGCCTCCGGACGTGCATGCGGAGTGGATTCCGGCTTGATCAAGCGGATCGCGCCCGGAAAGGGGGTTATCGGACACTTGGCGTATCGCCCCGTCCGCAATTGCGTACCGTAGCCGCGCCCGACTGACGCATGGACCCACTACCTCTTTCCTGCGCGCCTCGACTGACTGCACCTGAACAGTCAGACGCGGCTCCGGGAGAAGCGGCGGTGGCGCCCCGCATATCTTTGCTTCGACTCGCTCAGCCCGCCAGTGCGCACAACTGTAATAAACTGCCAACATGCACCAGATCAACGCCACCCTGATCGCCGTCGCCGCGCTCCTGTTGCCGGCCTTCGCTCAGCCCAACAAGGCCGCCAACCCTTTCATCGGCCGGTGGGACTTCAATCTCACAACCCCCGGCGGCACGCGCGCCACCTGGCTGGGCATCTCTGAGCACGACGGCAAGCTCGCCGTGTGGTATCAGCCCACTGGCGGCAATGTTTACGAGCTGAAGGATTTCAAAATCGATGGGGCGCATCTGGCCATCACCCTCTCCCCAACCGAGACCTGGCAACTCGACGCCTCCGGCGACAAGCTCACCGGCTTCCAGAAACGCGGCACCAGCACCCTCGCCTTGACCGGCCTGCGCGCGCCTGACCTCAACCGCGCCGCCCCCGCGGCCTGGACCAAACCCGAGCCGCTTTTCAACGGCCAGAACCTCGACGGCTGGGAACCCATGGGCAGCCCGGCCAGCAGCCACTGGACGGTGCAGGACGGCCTGCTGGTCAACACCTCGCACGGCGCGAACCTGAAATCCACCCGCACCTTCGACGACCTCAAGGTGCACTACGAAGTCAACTGCCCCGATCACGGCAACAGCGGCTTCTACCTGCGCGGCCGCTACGAAGTCCAGATCGAATACGAGCTCCTGACCGACAACCCGCCGGAGCGCCGCATCGGCTCGATCTACGGCCGCATCGCGCCCAACCCCGAACTGCCGCGCACGCCCGGCCAGTGGGAGACCTTCGACGTCACCCTGGTCGGCCGCACCGTCACCGTCGTCCGCAACGGCGTCACCATCATCGACCACAAGGAGATCGAGGGCATCACCGGCGGCGCGCTCGATGCCAATGAAGGCCAGCCCGGCCCGTTCTATATTCAAGGCGACCACACCGGCGGCCTGAAGTTCCGCAACATCACCGTCTCGGTCCCCCAGCGCTGACCGCGCGTGGGACGCCGGGGCGAAAACCCCGCCGTCAATGATAGACTCGATGTTTATTTATTCACTCCCATGAACGACACCATCAAGTACGCCCTCGACGAAGACCGCATTCCGAAATCCTGGTATAACCTCGCCGCCGATCTGCCCGTGCCGCTGCCGCCCGTTCTCCACCCCGGCACGCACCAGCCGATCGGCCCCGGCGATCTGGCGCCGCTCTTCCCCATGGCGCTGATCATGCAGGAGGTCTCGACCCAGCGCGAGATCGAGATCCCGGACCCCGTGCGCGAAGTCTACCGCCAGTGGCGCCCCTCGCCGCTGTATCGCGCCCGCCGCCTCGAGCGCGTCCTCGATACCCCGGCCCACATTTACTACAAGTACGAAGGCGTCAGCCCCGCCGGCAGCCACAAGACCAACACCTCCGTCGCCCAGGCCTTCTTCAACCAGCAGGCCGGCGTGCGCCGCATCGCCACCGAAACCGGCGCCGGCCAGTGGGGTTCCGCGCTGGCTTTCGCCGGCGCGCTGTTCGGCATCGAGGTCGACATCTACATGGTGCGCTGCTCCTACGATCAGAAGCCCTACCGCCGCGCCTTGATGCATGCCTACGGCGCGCGCTGTGTCGCCTCCCCTTCCACTGAAACCGCCTCAGGCCGCGCCATCCTGGCCAAGCGTTCCGACCAT
Source organism: Bryobacteraceae bacterium (assembly GCA_050012115.1). Lineage (GTDB taxonomy): Bacteria > Acidobacteriota > Terriglobia > Bryobacterales > Bryobacteraceae > CAIVVT01. Next base: position 2,966 of record JBEKHU010000307.1, read on the forward strand.
CCCGGCAGCCTCGGCATCGCCATCTCCGAAGCCGTCGAGATGGCCGCCCAGCGCGACGACACAAAGTACGCCCTGGGCTCCGTGTTGAACCACGTCCTGCTCCACCAGACCGTGATCGGCCAGGAAGCCATGCTCCAGTTCGAGATGGCCGGCGACGACCCCGACATCATCATCGGCTGCACTGGCGGTGGCTCCAATTTCGCCGGCATCTCTTTCCCCTTCCTCGGCGCGCAACTGCGCGGCGGCCGGAAACGGCGTTTCATCGCCGTCGAACCCGCCGCCTGCCCGTCCCTCACCCAGGGCCGCTACGCCTACGACTTCGGCGACACCGCGCACCTCACGCCGCTAACCAAGATGCACACCCTAGGCTCCACCTTCACGCCTCCCGGCTTCCACGCCGGCGGCTTGCGCTATCACGGCATGGCGCCGATGATCAGCCACCTCAATCGCCTGGGGCTCATCGATGCCGTGGCCTATCACCAGACGGCCTGCTTCGAGGCCGGCGTGCAGTTCGCCCGCGCCGAGGGCATCATCCCCGCTCCCGAGTCCAACCACGCCGTCCGTTGCGCCATCGATGAGGCTCTGCTCTGCAAGCAGGAGGGCTCAACCCGCGTCATCCTGTTCAACCTCTCCGGCCACGGCCACTTCGACATGCAGGCCTACACCGATTACCACGCCGGCAAACTCGTCGACCAGAACTACGACGAAGCCGACCTGGCCATGGCCCTCGCCGCCCTGCCCGCGGTCGCCGAATAGCCCGGCCATCGGCCTCGCCCCGGGGTGCGAATGCGCCGCCCGAACGTCTCCACCACACCGGGAAAGCATCGCCAAAACACCGTGCGCGACGAAACACGGCCAATTGTCAATAAGTCCTTTAAAACACCGTAGATACACCGTGAAGCACGGTGAACATGCAAAAACACGCGTGTTAATGTTTGCAACCCCTTTGTTTGCCTCAGATCCACCGTGACGCACGGTGAACCGTGTTAATGTGGCACCTTAATGTTCGTAACTCCTATCATTGCAACACATCCACCGTGACGCACGGTGACGCATGTTAATGTGCGTCAAAATACGCCTTAAACTCCAATAACTCCTTTGTTTGCCACAGATTCACCGTGAAGCACGGTGACAATCGCGCAAGTCCTTTAGAACTAAGTACTTACACGACTGGCGCGGGCGCATTCGCGGCGCAATAGGGCTAAGTCCTTTAGAAAACCGTAGTTGCACGGAAACGCAAAAAATCGTGTTTTCACGGTAAAAACACGGCAAAACACGGTGTTTTCACGGCAAAATCGCGATCCGCGCACGGTGAACCCACGCTGGATTCACCGTGTGCCACGCCCCGAACCACCGCCAGGACCGGCGGGGTCCGAGGCGAATGCAAAACGAAGACTCAGGCGGTCCGAATCGATCGATTCCCGCGCCGCTCGCTACCACCCGCCCCGGTTGACTCGCTCCCCGGGCGACGAGACGGTCGGGTGCCTCAAGGCCCCGGCGCGAAGTTCGCTATCACGGCTCCCGGCGACTGCATGGTCACTTGGCAGGGGCCGTTTCCATAGCAACCGCCCCACCAACCCGAGAACGTATACCCCGGATTCGGAGTCGCGGTGACTGTGACAACAGTGTTTTCGTCATACCAAGCCCCCGTGGGTCCTGTCGCCGGCTGGATTGTCCCGCCACCCGCGGGGCTGACGGAAGTCACCAGTAGAAACCGCGTCTTGAAGTTGGCCGTGTAAGTCGTGGCTGCGGCGGGCGTCTCGACGGTGTGCGACATCGCCCCGCCATCGCTCCAACTGGTCCAGATTTCCTGCCCTCCATCCATTACGCCGACCGGGACAAAATACCAATTCCACCAGGAAGATTGCGGGGAAGTAGTCGCAATCGTGTGCGAACTGCCTGGGGCCCAATCGAACTGCAAAGGACAACCACTGTACGTCTTCCCGTCCACCTCG
>JBEKHU010000308.1:0-4916 GCA_050012115.1 Bryobacteraceae bacterium
CGCAGGCTGCGGCCGCGGAGGCGCGCGTTCGGCTGGGCTACGACGCGTACTCGATCCGCGACCTGAAGTGGAAGGACCGGCAGCACATCGACTATGCGGTCTCGCTGCAACTCGATGCGGTGCAGCTTTCGATTCCCGAGGATTTCGCTTCGGTCGAGGCCGGGCACCTGCACGAGGTGCGGGACTATGCCGCCGCGAAGGGCATCGAACTGAGCGTAGGCACGGGCTGCATCTGTCCCACGAATCCTGCCTGGAATTCGGCCAATGGCTCACCCGAACAGTACCTGGCGCGCAGCGGCGCCGTGGCCAATCAACTGGGCCTGAAGGCGATGCGCGTCTTCATCGGCGCGCCCACCGACCGCCACGTGAAGATCCCTATCGAAACGCACATTCAGAGCACGTTGAAGGCGCTGCGCGGCTCGCGTGGGCGAATCCAGGACTTGGGCCTGAAGATCGCAATCGAGAATCACGGCGATCTGACTGCGCGCGAATTGCGTGCGCTGGTGGAAGAGGCGGGGCCGGACTTGGTGGGCGTCAACTACGACAGCGGGAATCCGATGTGGGTGATGGAAGATCCGGCGCAAACGCTGGAGTTGCTGGCGCCGTTTGTCGTGACCAGCCATTTCCGCGATTCGGCGCTGTTCGAACACCCGCGCGGCGCGGCCTTCCAGTGGGTGGCGATGGGCGACGGCGCGGTGAATATCGGCCGCGTCGTGGACTTGTACAAGCAGCTGTGCCCGGGCAAATCCGTGCTGCTTGAGATCATTACCGGGCGGCCGCCGCAGATGCTGCCATACCTTGAGGACGAGTGGTGGAAGGGCTTTCGCAACACGCCTGCGGCCGACTTTGCGCGGTTCGTGGGACTGGTGAAACAAGGCCACGCCTATCTCGGGCCCATGGTGATCGGCGCGCCGGGCCAGCACAGCGAAACGCTGGCCGCGGCGCTGCGCGAGCAACAGCGGCTCGACCTGGAGCGGAGCCTGAAGTACTGTCAGGAGACGCTGAAGCTCGGCCTGCGGGCGCAGGCGTAGCCCTCGAGGACCGCGGCGCGGGGCAGGGAATACCCATTTAAGAGAAAGGGAGGAACACGATGGCGTCAAAGAAGATTCTGGTTTTGGCTGGTGACTACGTTGAGGACTACGAATTGATGGTGCCGTTTCAGATGCTGGAGATGGCGGGCCACACCGTGCACGCCGTGTGTCCGGGCAAGAAAGCCGGAGACGTGGTGCGCACGGCGATCCACGACTTCGAGGGCGACCAGACCTACTCCGAGAAGCGCGGCCACAATTTCGTATTGAACGCCGACTTCGAGCACGTGGACGGCGCAGCCTATGACGCGCTGGTGATCCCGGGTGGGCGCGCGCCGGAATACATCCGGCTCTACGCGAAGGTGTTATCGCTTGTGCGCCACTTCGCCTCAGCGAACAAGCCCATCGCCAGCATCTGCCACGGCGCGCAGGTGCTCACGGCGGCGGGCGTGGTGGTGGGCAAGAGAGTGAACTGCTACCCGGCGGTCGCGCCGGAGGTGACGCTGGCCGGCGGCACGTACGTCGAACTGAAGATGAACGAGGCGCTCACCGACGGCAACCTGGTGACCGCTCCGGCGTGGCCCGCGCACGCGGCGTGGATGCGGCAGTTCCTGGAATTGTTGGGGACGAAGATCGAAGCATAACCTACAGGCGCGAGTGGCGAGTCACGCCCCCAGGGCCGTGTCCCGATCGACGCCGGTTCGGGCGGATTTCGCCGGCTCGGCCGGCGCGACGTCGCTCCCGCCGACCGTTCCCCAACCAGGACTCCCGCAAAGAAGGCGGCGGCAACCTGCGGAGCCACCATTGTTATAGCTTGAATCAAGACATGCCGACATCGAAAGAACGTGTGCTGGCGGCACTGAATCATCGCCAGCCCGACCGGGTCCCGGTCGACTTTTCGGGACACCGGTCGTCGGGAATCGCGGCCATCGCCTATCCGAAACTGCGCGCCGCCCTCGGCCTCGAGCCGCGGACGGTTTACGTCTACGACCCGATACAGCAACTGGCGATCGTCGACGACGACGTGCTGGAACGGTTCGGCGCGGACGCGATCGAAATGGGGCGCGGCTTTTGCCTCGAAGACGAGTGGTGGACGGACTGGACGCTGCCCGACGGAACGCCGTGCAAGATGCCGGCGTGGTCCTGTCCGGAGCCTCAGGCGGGCGGGTGGGTGCTGCGCGCCCCGGACGGCCGCGTGCTCGGGCGCATGCCCGAAAGCGCGCTGCACTTCGACCAGGTCTACTGGCCGTTCCTCGACGGCCAGGCCTTTGCCGGCGATGCGGACGGCGCGCAGTTGGAAACGGCGCTGGCGGGCAGCATGTGGTCGGTGTTCGGCTCCCCGCCCCAGCCCACTGCGACGGAGGAGGAGCTGGCCGCGGGCGCACGCGGCCTGCGCGCGAAAACGGATCGTGCGATCGTCGGCCTGTTCGGCGGCAATTTGCTCGAGAACGGACAGATGCTGTTCCGGATGGACGAGTTTCTGGTGATGCTGGCCGGCGAGCCGCGCCGCGCCCACCGCTTCCTCGATCTGCTGGTTGAGCGCCACCTCCAAAAGCTCGAGCGCTTCCTCGGCGCCGTGGGGCCGTACATCGACATCGTTCAATTCGGCGACGACCTGGGTGCGCAGAACGGCCCGCAGATCTCGCCGCGCATGTACCGCGAGTTCTTCCAGCCGCGGCATAGGCTGATGTGGGCGCGGGCCAAGCAGCTCGCGAATGTGAAGGTGATGCTGCATTGCTGCGGCGCGGTACGGCCGCTGCTGGCGGACCTGATCGACGCGGGGCTCGACGCCATCAACCCCGTGCAGGTCAGTTGCCGGGGCATGGAGGCGGCGGAGCTGAAACGGGAGTTCGGCCGGGACCTCACATTCTGGGGCGGAGGGTGCGATACCCAACGCGTACTGCCTCAGGGCACGCCGGAGGAGGTACGAGCGCACGTCCTGAAGCAGTGTGAGGTGCTGGCGCCCGGCGGCGGCTTCGTCTTCCAGCAGGTGCACAACGTCCTGGCCAACGTGCCGCCAGAGAATGTCATCGCGATGTACGACGCCATGCGGGAGTACGGCGCGCGGCAGTGATCGATCGCTGACTAAGCCCGCGGAGAACCCGCCCGGCGCGGAGTTCACTCGGTCACGCCTTCCGGCGCCCGGTCGTACACCTCGAACCCATCATGCCGGCACTGGCTGAAGCCGCCGCCGGTCCCAGCCAGTGCCGAATCGTCCAATTGGCTACTTCTTCTTCTTCTTGGCTGCCGCTTTTTTCGGAGCCGGTGCTTTCGCTGGTGCCGGCGCTGGTGCTTTCGCTGGTGCCGGCGCTGGTGCTTTCGCTACAGCCGGCGCCGCCGCGGGAGCATCCGTCTTCTTCGTTGCCTGTTTCATTCAAACTCCTTTTCTGACTCTCTTCTTCTTGGAGGCTGCCTTCTTGGTGGCGACGGCCTTTTTCGCAGGGGCAGCCTTCTTCCGCGAAACCGCCGTCTTCTTGGCCGCAGCTTTCCTTGGAACTGCCGCCTTCTTTACAGAAGCTTTGTTCGTGACTATCTTCTTGATGCCGGTCTTCTTTGCGGGCGCCTTCTTGGCGGGGGTCTTCTTCTTCGGCGTGCCGGCCGTGCCGCTCATGTCCACCCTGGGAACGCGATGTGGCGAGGTTGTGCTGGCGTGATACAACGCGCCCGGCGGCTGCACGGCCGCAGCCGGGTCCGGCGCCGCGCCCGGCTGGCCGTCCGCCGGCAGCCAGACCTGGCAGGTGCGATGGCCATTATCTTGGACCCTCGGCTCGAGACTCACGCAACCTTCCGCCCTGTGCGCCGCGAAAGAAGCATGCATGTGGCATACATGCGGTGCACTGTGTGGGATTTTCACCGGGAATGCTCGCAGAATCAAGAGAAATGTGGAGACTGTGCCGGAACTCTTCTGACAGGCGGGACCAGCCCGGCCGGCGATCGGATTCCGGCGCACGCGTCAGCCACTTCGGACTGACCCGGTTCAGGAGCGGTCGTTCGGATATACTTGCTCCAGCCGTCTATGAGACTCCATCCAGCCTTGGGCGTCTGTGCCGCGATCCTGTCGCAGATTCCTGCCTCTGGACTCTCCCTGCCGGCCGGTGCGGCGCCGCCGAAAACCGGACCGAAGATCTTCGAGCCCGACTCCGGCACGCAGAAGAAACTGGCCGACGGGCTCGCTCTGGCCCGCCAGTCCCGGCGCCGGCTGTTGGTCATTTATGAAGGCGGCTGGTGCGCTCTCTGCCCGGGCTTCCACCAGGCGATCGAGGGCGACCCCAGCCTTGCGCGCCTGTATGCGACAAGCTATGTCGTGGTCGCCGTCAGCACGGACGACTTCCCCGCACTGCACGAGTTCGCGCAGCAGCAGCACGCGGATTTGAAGAAGGAAACGGGTCCTCTGATTGCGTTTATTGAGCGGGACGGCTCTCCTCTGGACACCTTGTCCGCTAGGCGGCTGGTGGACGGCGGCCACATTGCGCCATCTAAGGTCAAGAGCCTGTTGGAGCGCTGGAGGCTCGGCGCGCCCGCCGCGGAGCTGGTTCAGAAGGCCCTTCCGGCGCTTTCAAGCAGCGGCAAGCTCGGCTGGGTCGAGTTCCGGGCCGACTGGTGCGGCTGGTGCCGCAAGATGGACAAGCTCTTCGAATCGGGCGAAACCGCCGGCATTCTCTCGAAGTATTACCTCCTGATTCGGGTCGACTACGAACGGAACGAGGGCGCGGTCGACCTCGCCAGGAGCCTGGGCTCGACCGGCGACGAGGGCCTGCCCTGGTTCGCGGTCGTCAATGCCACGGGCGAGCCCCTGGCGACATCGCGCGGACCCAAGGGCAACGTCGGTTATCCGGGCGACGACGGCGAACGCGCCTACTTCAGGACCGTGCTGCAGTCCACGGCCAA
>JBEKHU010000309.1:0-4908 GCA_050012115.1 Bryobacteraceae bacterium
GCATGGCGTTCCAACTGGTCGACGACATGCTCGACTTCACCTCGCGCGAATCCGTCCTGGGCAAGCCGGTCGGCAACGATCTGCGCGAAGGCAAGGTGACTCTGCCGCTGATTTATGCCTTGGAGAAGGCCACCCCCGAGGAGCGGAAACTGGTGGAGCGCGTCCTGGCCGAATCGAGCTATGAGAATGTGCCTTTCGCCTCGATTCGCCGGCTCATCGACCGCTACCAGGGCATCGAGCGCACTCGCGAGCGCGCCCGCGAATTCACGGAGAAGGCCCGCGCTTTGCTCGTCGGATTGCCCGACTCCCCCGCCCAACGGGCGCTCTTCGCGGCTACCGATCTCGTCACCGGCCGCGACCGGTAGACAGGCGGCGTCCGCGAACGCCCCGATTCCACCCGCCATTTGAAGAGCGTTGCGCGTAGTTTGCGCCCGGTGCGGCGACCATCATTCCCAAACAGGCGAATTCGTTCGCCGGAAACACGTCGAGGCCGTCCAGCCGGACGGCCCCGCAACAAACGGACAGACGGTCGGTCTTTAGACGTGCAGTGTCTCTTGGCCCTTGTTCCAGTTGCAGGGGCACAGCTCGTCGGTCTGCAGCGCATCGAGCACCCGCAGAACCTCCTGCGTATTGCGGCCGACCGAGAGGTCCGTCACCATCACGAAACGGATTACGCCCTCCGGGTCCACGATGAACACCGCGCGCTGGGACACGCCCGCGCCCGGATCGAGGATCCCCAGCGCCGCGCTTAGCTCGTGCTTGATGTCGGCCAGCATCGGGATGGGCAGGTCTTTCAGATCGGGGTGATGCTCGCGCCAGGCCAGGTGCACGAACTCGCTGTCCACGCTCGCGCCGAGCAGGACCGCGTCACGATCGGCGAAGTCGCCGTTCATCTTGCCGAAGGCTGCGATCTCGGTCGGGCACACGAAGGTGAAGTCCTTCGGCCAGAAGAAGATAACCAGCCACTTGCCGGCGAAATCCTTGTTGGTCAGCAGCTTGAACGCGTTTTTGCGGTCCAGGCTGACGGTTGCGGTCAGGTTGAATTCAGGGAACTTCTGTCCAACTCCAAGCATGCTTTGCTCCTTCTCAATTATCAGGACTGGTCACGTTGGGCCGGGCAACTCGCGCACAGCCCGTGCACTTCCACCGCGCAGCATTGCAACACGAAACCCTCCGGCAGCGGACGCCGCGGGCGGGCCGGCTCCAGATCGTCCGCACCGAGGTCAAACACAGCGCGGCACCCGGTGCAGATCAGGTGTTGATGCTCCATCGTGTTGGCGTCCACCCGCAGCGAGCCGCGCATCGGACTCGCCTCCCGCAGCAGTCCCGTGTCCAGGAACGTCTTGATGTTCTTGTACACGGTCCCCAGCGAGATGGACAGGATCTGCGCCTCCACCCTCTCATAGATGCCAACGCGCGCCGGATGATGCAATGAAAGGGATATCGGTCGCCCTTGCTGTCCCCCGGCCCCCTGGCGGGGACTATACTGAAAGGCACGGGTCCATACTGGAAACAAAGGTGAAGCCATGAAGAAATACGGGCGGTTCGCGATTCTGATCGCCGTGATCCTGGGAATTCTCGGCTGGCTCGCGGCCAGCGGGATCAACGAATCGAAGACGTATTACAAAACGATTTCCGAGCTAAGATCCCTGCCACACTCCGACCTGGCTAAAAGAGTGCGCGTCACTGGCGACGTGGTCGCCGGCAGCATCCAGCGCGCCGGCACGGCGGTTCACTTCACCATCTGCGAGAAGCAGAGTGCCCAGACCCTGCAAGTGATCTACACCGGCAAGGATCCGCTGCCGGACACGTTCCGCGACAGTGCGCAGGCCATGGCGGACGGCCGGATGCAGCCCGACGGCACTTTCCACGCCAATTCCATCGCCGCCAAGTGCCCGTCGAAATACGAGGCCGCGCCCGGCGCGCGTGCCCCGGTGGAGAAATCGATCAATAACAAACCCTCTTCGACCTGATAGCCGAACCCTGCGTTCCTTTCGGAGACAGATATGGAAGTTCTGGGCGCACTAGCCATCCTCTTCGCCTTCTGCCTGTCGGCGTATGCCTTCCTCGGCTCGGTGGTCGGCGCCCTGAGGCATCGTCCTTATCTCCAGAAGAGCGCCGAACGCGCCGTGCTGGGCGTGTTCGTGCTCGTCACCGCGGCTAGCGCCGCGCTCGTGTATTCGCTGCTGGTCAGCGATTTCCGCCTGGCCTACGTCGCGGCGCACTCCAACCGCGCCATGGAGGTCCAATACAAGCTCGGCGCCTGGTGGGGCGGGCAGGAGGGCTCGCTGCTGCTCTGGAGCTGGCTGCTGAGCCTGTACTCGGCCGTCGTCGTCTGGACCAACCGCAACCGCCACCGCGACATGCTGTCGTGGGTCGTCGCCACGCTGCAGTTCACCCAGATCTTCTTCCTTACCCTGAACGCCTTCGTCGAGCCGCCGTTCCGCGTGCTAGCCGTCGGCCGTGGCGTCCAGGCGATGCAGGACGGCCAGGGCCTGAACCCGCTGCTGCAGTATTGGGCGATGGTGATCCACCCGCCGATGCTGTATCTCGGCTACGTCGGCTTCATCGTGCCCTTCGCCTTCGCCATCGGCTCGCTGATCACCCGCCAGCGCGGCGATGCCTGGATCCACACCACGCGCCGCTGGTCGCTGATCACCTGGGGCTTCCAGAGCGCCGGCATCATCCTCGGCGCGGGCTGGGCCTACGCCGTGCTTGGCTGGGGCGGCTACTGGGGCTGGGACCCGGTGGAGAACGCCTCGCTGCTGCCCTGGATTACCGCCACCGCGTTCCTGCACTCGGTGATGATGCAGGAGAAGAAGGGCATGATGAAGGTCTGGAACATGGTCCTCATCTCCGCCACCTTCTTCTTGTGCATCTTCGGCACCTTCCTGACGCGCTCCGGCTTCGTCAGTTCGGTGCACGCTTTCGCCGAATCCTCCATCGGATTCTGGTTCCTCGGCTTCCTGACCATCGGCATCGCCCTCACGTCGTACCTGATCCTCAGCCGGCTCGATTACCTCAAGAGCGAGACGCCTCTCGAAAGCGTGCTGTCGCGCGAGTCCAGCTTTCTGTTCAACAACCTGTTCCTGCTGGCCAGCGCCTTCGCCGTTCTGTGGGGCACCCTGTTTCCCCGCATCAGCGAGATGCTGACGGGCGAGAAGATCACCGTCGGCGCGCCGTTCTTCAACAAGGTCGAAGTGCCGATCGGGCTCTTCCTGCTGCTGTTGACCGGTGTCGGCCCGCTCATCGCCTGGCGCCGTTCCTCCTGGGAAAGCCTGAAACGCGCCTTCCGCTGGCCGGCCCTGGGGATGGTCGTGATCGTCGTCGTGCTCGCGGCGGCGGGCGTCCGGCACTTTTATGCCTTGATGAGTTTCGGGCTGTGCGCCTTCGTCACGACGACCATTCTGATGGAGTTCGTGAAGGGTTCCCGCGCCATCGCATCCCGGATGAAGATCAACCTCGTCCTGGCCGCTGTCGAGCTGACCCACCGCAACACGCGGCGCTACGGCGGCTATCTCGTCCACATGGGCATCGTCCTGATGTTCATCGGCTTCACCGGAGCCGCGTTCAACCAGGACACGACGCGCGAGGTGAAGGTCGGCGACCGCTTCGCGCTCGGCCACTATGAGCTGCAGGTGAAGGAAGTCACCGACGGTTCCACCGGCAACTACACCTGGCAGCGCGCAGTCATCGCCGCATTCAAAGACGGCGACTACCTCGGGGACCTCCAGCCCGAGCGCCGCGTCTACGTCGCTTCGCGCCAGCCCACGTCGGAGGTGGCCATCCGCCGGCGGCTGAACGAGGATCTCTACATCAATTTCGCCGGCATGAGCGAGACCGCGGCCGGCCAGGCCATCGTCCAGGTCTACGTCAACCCGCTCGTCTCCTGGATCTGGATCGGCTTCTGGCTGCTGTTATTCGGCACGCTGGTGTGCCTGGTGCCGAGCAAGGTCAAACTGGCCTATGCTCGTACCGAGATGATCGGTGTCTATGCCAAACAGCCTGCCGTTCAGAAGTAGCCTCGCCCTGGCGGCCCTGCTGTCCGCCGCGCTGCTCACGGGCAGCGTGCCGCTGCAGAATCCGCGCGTGCGCTCCGTCGGCGAGCTGCTGACCTGCCAGTGCGGCTGCAACTACAGCATCTCCAGTTGCAACATGCAGGGCTGCCACTTCGCCGAGCCGGTCCGCGCCCGCCTGCTGCAGATGGTCGAGGCCGGCATGACCGACGAGCAGATCCTGGCGACGTTTGAGAGTGAGTATGGCAAGGTCATCCTGCGCCAGCCTCCCGCCAAGGGTTTCTATCTCATCAGTTGGATCATGCCCTACGCCGGTCTCGGCGCCGGTCTCGCGCTGCTTTGGCTGATCCTGCGGCGCTACCTCGGCCCGCGCCCCGCCGCCACCGCGTCGGCTGCGGCCGCGCCGGATAGCCCGGATCTGGCGCGCTACCGGGAGCGCATCGAAAAGGACATGGCGGACCTGGACCCGGACTCGAAGTGATATCAATTTGAAATAGATGTTCCTCGCCTCCTCCATCGCTCTCTTTGCGCTTGTGCTGCTGCTTGTCTTCTGGGTCCGCCCGTCGGACCTGCCCGCGGGCCCGCCGCCCAATCCGGCGGCGTACCTCGAGGAGCGCAAGACCGCCATTTACGAAAACCTCCGCGACCTGACCTTCGAGTTTCGTCTGGGCAAACTCTCCGATGCCGACTACGAAAAAAGCAAGCTCGGCTTGCAGGAGGAACTGGCCCGCGTGATGGCCGAAATCGACGCGCTCGCCGGCGCCGCGCCCGCCGCCCAGCCCGCCCCGGTCACGACATCCAAGAAGCCCGTCCCCGCCCCGCCCCACGCGGTCGCCGTGACTTGTCCCCACTGCAAAGCGCGCTTCGACAAGCCCATGAAATTCTGCGGCGA
>JBEKHU010000310.1:0-4906 GCA_050012115.1 Bryobacteraceae bacterium
GCCAGAGGACGGGCGCAGTGGATTCACTGCACCTCAGCCTAGACGTCCGTCGCGTGGTCGAAAACCTTCCAACCAAGCTTCAGTCCCTGGCGTTGCTGCTCGGTCAAATGCCGGTGCAGGATGTGTGTCGGCACACTGGCAGGTCCCGCTCGCGGGTCTATCAAATGACCAAACAAATGAGGGAGGTCTTTCTTCGGGCTGGTTATGCGCCGTCGCGTAGGGAGCGCCATTTGGAGCACACGAAATGAGCCAGCTCTCGGGGAGAGCCCTGCTCCAAGGACTCGGAGGAAACGTGGCGTCGACTCATCGTGGCTCAAATTGCACAATTGCGGGTGTGCTGCGATGATGCCGGCGACCCTGCACGGCATGGGGCTGCCGGTTATCCCGGCCACGGCGCACAAGGCTCCGGCTGTGCGCTGGCAGCAATTCCAGGAGCGCATCCCGACACAGGCCGAATTCGACGTGTGGACTCAACGGAAATACCCGGTGTGGGGCATCGTGACCGGCAAGATCTCCGGTCGCGTCGTGCTCGACTTCGACGGTGAGGAAGGGCGGCAAACGCTCGAGCGGCTGGGGTTTAAGCCTCACGTCATCACGCCGAGCGGCGGCGCACACGTTCACGTGGCGCATCCTGGTTTTCCCGTCAAGACAGAGAATCATAATTCCAGCCGGCGCAAACCGTGGTCACAAGAGTGGCCGGGCACGGACATTCGCGGCGATGGCGGTTTCGAGGCATGTCTCGGTGCGACTCAAAAGGGATCGTACAGCATCGTCCGCGACCTGATGGACCTGGATCCCTGGGCAGTCTTGCCGGCTACGTTCCGGCGCCATTTCGAGCCGCGGCCGGCCACGTCGAAGACGAGCATTGAGGACGAGCTGCTCCGTCGCGCTCTGGAGCTGGCCGCGTCCAGCGGGCGAAACGAGGCCGGGCTCTGGCTGGCCTGCCAGTTGCGGGACGCCGGCCGTAGCGAAGCCGAGGCCGACGCGATGATGCTGGCCTATCAACGCAGCGTCGGCTCGTGCAATCGCAAGGGAGAGGCCGAGGCGTACACCGTGGAAGAGGCCCGAGCTTCGCTCCGCAGTGCATACGCCCGGCCAGCACGTGAGCCGTGGGGCAGCAATGGGCAGTCCTTCAGCGCGATGCCGGCGCCGACGGCGCGCCCTCTTAGCACCTACCCGTTGACCGATAGCGGCAGCGCCGAGCGCTTCGCGCTGGCGTGCGGTGATCGCTTCCGCTACTCGGCGCCAGAGAAGACCTGGTACGTGTGGTCGGGCAAGCGATGGGAGCCGGACAAGATGGGCCGCGCGCTGGCCGCAACGAAGGCAATCGCACGCGCTCTCTATCACGAAGCCAGCGAGATCGAAGGCCGGATCGAGCGCGCGGCTGTGGCGGCCTGGGCGCGCAAGACTGAGGCGTTAGATCGCCGGAAGGCCATGCTCGCCTTGGCTGTGTGCGAAGGCGAGATCCCAATCACGCCCGACCGATGGGACGTCGACACATGGCTCTTCAACTGCGCGTCGGGAACCATCGACCTGCGAACTGGCGACTTGCGTCCGCATAGCAAGGCCGACAACATCACGAAGTTCGCGCCGGTTGAATATGAGCCTGGTGCGCGGGCGGAGGCTTGGGAACGGTTTCTCCGCGACACGACAATGGACGCCCCGGAATTCACGGCCTTCCTGCAACGGGCCGTCGGGTATTCCCTCACGGGCGACACGCGCGAGGAAGTGCTGTTCATGCCGCTCGGACCGGGCGCGACCGGCAAGAGCACGTTCTTGGAATCGATCAAGGCCGTCATGGGTGACTACGCCACAACAACCGATTTCGAGACCTTCATTCAGAAGCGAAACGATGGAGGGCCGCGCAACGATATCGCCGCTTTGGCCGGACGGCGCATGGTGGTCAGCATCGAGGTTCAGGAGGGCAAAAAACTCGCCGAAAACATCGTCAAGAACATCACGGGCGGCGACACCGTTTCGGCGCGGTTCCTGTACCAGGAAAAATTCGAATTCCGACTGGAATTCAAGCTCTGGCTTTGCGCGAATGACCCGCCCAAAGTGCGCCACGCGGACACCGCAATCTGGCGGCGCATCTGGCGGCTTCCGTTTGAACACGTCGTGCCGGTGGACCGGCGCGACCCGACTCTGAAAAAACGGTTGTGCACCATGCCGGATTGTCAGCGGGCGATTCTTGCGTGGGCCGTCGAAGGCGCTCTGCGCTGGCGCGAAGAAGGCCTAGCGGTGCCTGATTGCATCGTGCGGGCGACGGCGGACTATCGGCAGAGCCAGAATCCTCTGGCCGACTTTCTCGCCGAGTGCTGCGAACGCGGCCCGGACTTGGCCGTGCCAGCCGGAGCCCTGTACAAGGCTTACGAAAAATGGTGCGCGTGCAACAGTAACGAACCGGTTCGGATTCAGGGTTTCGCAAAAGCCCTCGAGGCCGAAGGGTTCGAGAGACTCCACACGAAAACGGGAAAGATCTGGCACGGAGTCGGGATGAAAGAAGGTGACGGGTGACGGATGGTGACGGACATTTCCATAAACCTCTCTACGTGAGCGCATTGAGAGGAAGTTACTGGAAACCTCCGTCACCTCCGTCACCAGTGCGCAGTGAGGGTTGCAAGTCACTGATTTTGCGCTGGTTACAGCGGTGACGGACGGTGACGGAAGGAGCGGCAAAGGTGACGGGTGAAATGCCTACTGACTTTTCGGGAAAGCTGTGCCAGGAAGCTGCTAACGCACTGATACGGGAGTACCTACCGGTGGCTTCCGTCGTCGCGGAGGCGCCCGAACGCTTCCAGCCGGCGTTGCGGCAGTGGGCGCGTGCCTACCTGGAGTCAGTCGAGAAACGGAGTCAACCGTGATCAACGTGGCGGAGTTCGAACAGAGGAACCTGATCGCGGCAGGCGTCATCCTGGCCGACCTGGCGAAGTACGGCGAAGAGAGCGGCCTGCACCAGTGGGCCGCGCTGGCCACGGGGAAGGTCAGAGCGCACCTTGCTCCGCCCGCGGAGCCGAACGAAGTTTGGGAACGACTCAAGCGCGGGACCAACGGCCACATGAGCCGGCGCGAGTTGTTCGAAGAGTTCGAACAGCAGTCGAGGAGCTAATCAATGGGAAAGCTACATGCGCAGACGGTTCGATTGATCGAAGCCATGCGGGAGATCCTGCAGTCCTGCAATCCGCAGACAGTTCGCCAGTGCTACTACCAGTTGGTTTCCCGACAGGTCGTAGAAAACAGCCGCGGCGCCTACCAGACGGTAAGCGACGCCCTGGTCAAGGCGCGCCAGGAGGGGGCCATCCCCTGGGAGTGGATCGAGGACCGACTGCGGCGGCCACGCAGGGTTCCCATGTGGGACGACGTTCCGGATTTCGCCAACAACGTAGTGCCCCAATACCGGCGCGATGTTTGGGCCGCACAGCCCGGTCTGATCGAGGCTTGGTTGGAAAAAGACGCCTTGTCGGGAATCTTCGAGGAGGTGCTGCAGGAATATGGCATCACGCTGAACGTGGGCCGGGGGTTCGACGGCTGGGACTCGATCCACAACGCAGCGGAACGTTACTGCGATGGCGAGGCAGTGACCGTTCTCTATTTCGGCGACTTCGACCCGAGTGGTGAAGCGATGGTGACCAGCCTGCGAGAACGCCTGGCTTTCTTTGATTGCAGGCCGAATATCATCAAGATCGCACTCACCGCCGAAGACATCGATCGGTATCACCTGCCTCCGAATTTCACGAAGGCTTCAGACAGTCGGCGCGATGCCTTCGTCGCGCTTCATGGCGACGTGGCTGTCGAGTTGGACGCCTTGCGCGTGGATGTTCTCGAAGCGCGATTGCGGGATGAAATTGAGGCGCGCATGGACCTGAGCGTGCTGGCGGCGGTTCGAAAGCAGGAACAGGCCGAACGCAAGCGCATGGCTGTGGCGTTGCGACGCGTTGGAGGTGTAGCGTGAGCACGAAGAACGAACCCTCAAGCGTGGCGGACTGCCGGTGGCCGACGCCGGTCTTAGGTTTCCTCCGCCGCTAGGCCGCCCGCGCGCCCCAGCCAAAGCCCGCGCAGCCGCCGCGGTCCGTGGTCGCACCGCGGATGGCCGGGACCCGGTAGTCGGTCTGAAAAGCCACCGCCGAGGCCGCGCGACCACGACTGGCCATGCCTACGAACTTGGCATGCTCACTGCATCGGCGCCCACGCCGGGGATTCTCGACTGTGCACACTTTGGTCACGTCCGGAGTATTGATACTCAGAGATTGGCCGGCGCGGCGCAGGATTCGCGTGCTGAATCGGTGAACACGATATGCCGATGCTTCTAAAGCGTGGTTGCAGCGAACCTGGCTGCGGCGCCGTGGCCGTGTCGGACAGTTCGCGATGCCAAGTGCATGCCCACGCACTGCAGCGCGCATATGACGACCGCCGCGGAACAAGGACGGAGCGCGGTTACGACGCAGCCCATCGGCGTCTGCGGATCCAGTGCTTCCTGCGCGACGAGTGGCGCTGTGAAGCGTGTGGGTGGGAGCCGCCGATCGTCGAACAGTTCAGGCTGGCAGGCCTCGGCGACCTGCCCGTCGACGTGGTGCTGGACGAACTGCGCCGCGCCAAGCTGGCTGGCGAGCGTCATCTCCACATGGATCACGTCCTCCCGATCGCCACACACCCGGGCTTGCGGCTCGACCTTGGCAACGTGCAGACGCTCTGCGACTGGTGCCACAGGCGCAAGACGATGAAAGAAAAAGGCTTAGCCTTCTTGGATCCAAGGCAGGACCGGTGGCCGGTCAATTAGGTGGGGATCGGCCGCGGGGACCAACGCTGGCCATGCGTGAAAGAATCCGCGCATGAGAATTTTCTGTTTTGACACGATTATGAAACGACAAGCACAACGTTTTCAGCGGCTTACGCTTTCGAAGGGTGC
>JBEKHU010000311.1:0-4901 GCA_050012115.1 Bryobacteraceae bacterium
CGGCCGAAGATTGGGCGATGCCGTGACTCCGTTGTGACTCCATTCGGTCGGGGTCGGCAGGCACCTTGCGAAACACCATGCGCTTCCATGCTTCTTAGGAAACCCGGTGACGCTCAGTACACGATGTTGGGGCGTTTTCCCAAGCTGGACGTCGCGGGTTCGAGCCCCATCCCCGCTCCAAAAAGATCCTTATATCAGCCACTTGTAGTCACGGTCCCGAGGTGCAGGAGAGCCGTGACGGCGTATAGTCCGAAAAGCTCAACCTTCGCCCCTCGCCGTCAATCGCGGTTGACGATGCATCGCTGTTTCAAGCGGCTCCACTTTTCGGACCATACGGGCCGCTGCCGGCTGCGGGTTTCCCACGCGTTCGAAAACCTGGAACCAGGCCGCGCAGGTCGTGAACTTGTGGAAACGCAGCATGCCCATCGCGCCCGACTGCTGCACGGCCGCGCGGGGCGTGTCTTCCGGTGAGCGATTGGATAGCCCGCTTCTTACCTGGTCCGAGCACCACTACGTCTTGTTGCGGTCGTAGTCGAAGCGTTCATCGAGCAGGTGCAGGCGCGGCTCTTTGTCACGGGGCAGGAAGACCGTCCGGATCGGCGTGCGCTGAAAATCAGTCAGTTTACGGGGAACGGCGCGCCCGCCAATCCACTCGAAAATGGGGATCTCCGCGGGATTGAAAGTGTCGGTGAGACCACGTTCTTTGGCGATGCGGTAGAGGTGCACGTTGCCCGGTTCATGCCCGCCCAGGTAGAGGCCGATGACATCCAGGCGGAACTGGTGCTTGCTGAAGAGGACCAGGTTGGTCAGATAGTCCCGGCCAAGATAGAAACCGTCTCCGTCACGACGGGAGATCCCCTCGATGAACGCCAGTCCGGTGTTGAGCGTGCTTTGGTTATCGCACGTTTTATGCGCCCAGATCTCTTGTGTGATCGGTGTGATCAAGAAGCCGTTCTGATAGGCGCCTTTGGAGTCGTAACGGGCGTAACCCTGCTTATAGTGGCGTTCAAAAGAATCCTTGAGGTAGCGTTCAGCGTTCGGGTTGATCTCCGGTTGCATGCAGTCCGGCACTCCCAATACACCGTTCCAGCCATCGCAAAAGGCGGTGAAGGGATGTGCGACCAAGCCCTGCTCGTTCTTGACCGACTGGGATAACCCCATCGCGTGAGCTTTCCACTTGGCGATATTGAGCAGCCACGTATCGGGCTCGTTCACTGGCGCGTAGTGGGGGATGCGCTTGAAGACGACGCCGTCGGGAACCTGGCTCCAGGTGATGCCATCGCCTTCGCGCAGGCGGCGCGGACGACACTGGGATTCATTGATGGCGATGCCGAGGCGCTCATTGATGTCGTTAAAACCGCGCACGTTCCAGTTTGGGTAATTGGTCGATTCGACGAAATTGAACTTGCTCAGCCCCAGTTCCCTGAGCCCCAGCACGAGGCCTTCGTAGAACTGAGGGTCGGTGCCTACGCCCCACAGATCTTCGGGTCGAGCAGTGCTCGCCTCAAGGCCTGTAGCGTTCGGTTTGAGCACGACGCGATGGCCGATCGGGATGCCGGGATGGTCCATCGGCACGAAGATTTCGCGAGCCAAGGCGAGCGCCGCTTTGCGCTTGGCGTCGGCGGCCATCTTGTGAGGAACGTTGGTGCGGCGGATGAAGACCGCCTTGGGATTGTTCTCAATGTCCGGGTGCAGACCGAAATAGGCTTGAGGTGTACGCTCTGCCGCCGCGCATTCGCGGCCAGAGGCACTTACGCTCCAGAGGGCTGCGCCGGCAGCGCCCGCGCTGGTGTGGATGAATGCACGCCGGGTGAACTTCATGCCCATGTTGCCCTAAGCTGATCTTAGCTGACAGTGGCGGAAGTACCAAAACCGGAAGGGCTTCCCCTGCTGCGGCCTTAGTCGCGAGCCCTCAAGAAAACTCGATAACAGCTAACAGATTGAGCGCCGGTATGGCGACCTCAGTGTTGGGGCCGCGTGAAGCGACCTTAAGAAGTAGTGGCGGCGCTTCCGGCCGCAAGAGCCTGGCGCTGGAGAAATGACCTGGTACTTGGGCGAGGACGTGTGTGGAACCCAATGGCGGGCCATAATTGACAGCGCGCAACGCGGCCTTGCCGCCTCCGCTGCTGGAACTCAGGGCAATCACGGCGCCGTTATCCCATAGGCGCACGGGACGGTTGGGTCCAGCGAGATCGATCATGTCAAACGCGAAATCGCCGGGATCCTGGATCGCCTGCAAATAGACCACCAGGCGTCCGCGGCCACTCTTATAAAACGCTCGGTCCTCGAAGGTTCGCTCGGGCGTCCAGCCCTTGCGGCGCCACCAGGCCTCGGCTCCCCCAGCGTCGGTCACTACCGTGGCGCCCGCTTCAGCATGCGCCAGGATTCGATTGACCACTGAAGCATTGGGAGAACGGATGCCAGCCGCCACCAGCACAGCGCAATGCCGTGGGTCGGGCTCGGGTGGATTGGCGGCATTGACAAGTCTCGGCGAAGCATTCTGGCGGTACATCAGGTTGGCGAGTTCAGCCGTTGTGTCGCCGCGCTCCACAAGAAGGGTTATGTTGGGGAGGATTGGCTGGCGCAAAAAGGAGGCGTTTTCGCGCAACCAACGCGCGGTCCGGCCCAGCGCATGCCAAGCCGCGAGCGCCTCCGGCTTCCCGCTGAGCAATTCCTGGCGATGCTCCGGAGTGAGCGTCAGGACGTAGTTGCCTCCGGCCGCCCAAGCATCGATCAGCGCCAGTTCCAGGCTGGCGAGTGCCGGCGGCTTGTCCGGTTTCAGGCCGGCTTCGGCATCAGGGGAGTAGCCCAGAATCGGCGGGCGGCCCGGATACAGCGCCTGGAGATAGCCGATCCGGAAGCCGTTTGCATTGACCCAAGGGCGCACTGTCGCTCCGGCCGTCAGTGGCTCTTCCCGCTCTGGCATTGAGGCGCCCGACCAGACGCCGTCCTTGATGACAATGGCCGCGTCGCCGGTGGCATCGTCCAGATGCGCTGGACTGATCAGTTGAACATCATGCGGCCCGAGCACGCTGATACCAGCCGCGGCGCAAGACTTTTCCAAGGCCACGTTCTTTTCGTTCGGCCAAAGCGAGGTGATCCCGCCGCTCTTGAACAGAGGAACATGCCGCGGACTGGCTGCGTCCCAGCGGAGGATGATTTCGGAGGAGAGATCCACAGCCATATATTCTGTTTATGACACGGTAGCGCAGACGGCCGGCTGGGCACGCTCATCCATGGACGCAAGCGTGACGTGGAAGACCATCAAGCGCTCAGTACGATAGTTATCTCGCGCAATTAAAGACTAAATATAGGCGATGGCGTCCATCTCAACCAGGGAGCCGCCGGGAATCCCACCGGCGGGCGCCACGGTGGTGCGCACCGGCGGCTGGTCGCCGAAGCGACCCTTGAATACCTCATTCATGCCCGCGTAGTCTTTCAAATCGTTGAGAAAGACGCTGACCTTGAGCACCTTCTCCATGGACGAGCCGGCGTTTTCGAGCTCGGCCTGAAGTTCGTCCAGCACGGTTTTGGTGTTGGCTTTGATGTCACCTTCATAGTGGGCGCCCTTGCCCGCGATAAAGAGCAGATTCCCGTAGGAAACCGCGCCCGAAAACAGCGGAGTCTTGTCGGGCTTGGCGCCGCGATAGTGAACCTTTTTCGCGGGCGCTTCGGATTTGGCCTGGCTGGCTCCGGCGCCAGCCACGGCGGCCAAGGCGCCCTTCAATACGTTGCGACGGTTGTTTTGCATGATTAACTCAGTCTCCTATCGATTTCAATCTTAGATAATTACGCGGTCTTGTCGGGCCGCCTGCTAGTGACGTGGAACCGTCTGGTCCCAATCCGGTGCGGCCGGCGGATTCGAGTTCGGGTATTTTTGCCAATCGTCACGAGTGATACCATTCAGATCCCACACCACCCCGCCATCACGGACTGTCAGCTCGCAGATGAGTTTCTGGTCACCGTCCATGCGCATGCCGGAAGTGTCGACAAAGCCGAATTTGCCCTTCTCGATGCGCAGAACGGCGAGGTCGGCGTCGGAGCCGACGCTCAGTGAGCCGAGTTCGGGGTGGCGAATTTCTTTAGCCGGGTTCCAGGTCGAGCGCAGGATGACATCCTCCAGGCTCATGCCGAGGTTGAGGAACTTCGACATCACATTGAGCATGTCCTTCATTCCGCCATTCATGCTACCGGTGTGGAGGTCAGTCGAAATGGAGTCGGGCTCCCAGCCCTGGCGCATCGCCGGCACGGCCAGACGAAAGACGAAGCTGCCCCCGCCGTGGCCGACATCGAAGAGGACGCCACGTTTACGGGCCTCGGCCAAGTAAGGCTTCAGCCTGCCCTGCTCGTCGAGCATGTCGATCATCCGCAGATACATGTGCGTGCTGATGTCGCCGGGGCGCAGCTTCCGGGTGACCAATTCACTGTAGGGGCGCTCGGCCGGGAATGCGCCGAAGTCGACCATGACCGGAACGTTGGCGAGTGTCCCGGCTTCGACGGCGCGGTCCACGGCGGTCCAATCAGGGGCCTCCCAGTGAGCTGTCTTGATGCCCACAATGACGTCCGCGTAGCGTTCCACCATGGCCGCGGCCTGGCAGGCGTCCATTTCGGCGGCGTTCTGCTCCGCCATTGGGCCGTCCATGCCTGCGCCGACAATATTCAGAAAGGCCAAGACGCGGGTCCTGGATCGGTCAATCACCCGATTCTTGAAGTCAGGGAAGTTCTTCCAACCGGAGCTGCCTGCATCGGCCACCGTGGTTACGCCGGAACGAAATGTGAAACCGTCGGGATAGACGCTGTTATCGCCATCGTAGGCGCGGCGTCCCGTGCCGGCATAGACGTGGACGTGGATGTCGATGAGTCCCGGGGTGACTACCAGTCCGGTGGCGTCGATGACGCGG
>JBEKHU010000312.1:0-4897 GCA_050012115.1 Bryobacteraceae bacterium
TCGTTGACTAACCAGAATGGAACGATCGGAGGCTGAACCTGATGCCAGGACGAGATGAATTTCTTCAAGCTCTGGAAGCTTGCGAACGCGCCAGCGCCTTGCTGTTGCTCGGCATGGAGTCCGGCCAGCCGGATCCGGCGGATCTGGCCCGGCGCCGCAACGAACAAATCGAACTGCTCGGCCGCTCGCTTCCGGCCGAAATGCGCGCCGAGGACTTCGATCGCTTGAAGAGCATCTTCCGGGTCGGCGAGGAAGCGCGCTCGCGCGCGCTCGCCGAGCGGCTCTCCGCGACGCGGAACATCTCCGCGTTGCAGCGCGGACTGCAGGTTGCACGCCAGTTCTCCGTCACGCAGATTCCCCGCAAATCGCACTGCGATCTCAAGGGATAGGTCGCGCCAAGCGCTGCCGCCTCTGAGCGCGGCCTCTCCCTTCGGCCGCCCCCGCCCCAAGGGCACTGTGCCTGCCTAATAGCCCTTTTGATACAGGAAACCATTCCCTGCTTTGCGGCGTAAGTAGAAGCAGGAAGGCGAATGGAGGCAAGTACAATGAACAAGCTAATCAATCGAACCATCTTGGCCGCGGCGCTGGGCGCGCTGCTGGCGGTCGGCAATCTGGCGGCGAAGGACACCTCGCTCACCGCGCAGGTGCGGCATGAGCTTAACATGCTGCCCTACTACGGTGTCTTCGACGCCATCAGCTATGAGATCAACGGCCACTCGGTGATCCTCACTGGCGCGGTCCACCGCCCGGCGATCGCCCTGGATGCGGTCAACGTCGTGAAGCACATTCCCGGCGTGGAATCAGTGGAGAACCAGATCGAGGTCCTGCCGACTTCGTTCTTCGACGACCAGATCCGTCTGGCCGCCTGGCGTACGGCCTACTCCTGGCCGACACTTTCCGGGCTGGCCGGCGTGCCCCAGCCACCGGTCCGCATTCTGGTGAAAAACGGCAACATCACGCTGGTCGGAGTAGTGCGCACTCAGGCCGATAAGGATGCCCTGACCGTGCGGCTCAACACTCTGCCGAACGTCTTCGCCGTGCAGAACAACCTGACGGTGGAGAGCCCGCCGGCCCACAAGAGCTGAGCGTCTCCGCGCTCTGGCCCCCTTTTGAAACGCGCCGGACCCGGGTCCGGCGCGTCCCGCCGCGACCCGCGCTGGGTTTTCTCCTTGAGTTCCACCTCCTCAATCCTCCCGAGATTACGCTGTCCCGGCGCTCCCCCGGGCCACACCTTCTGACTTCGGCGAAGCGGATTCTGTAGAATCGGGGTTTCGCCGATGCTCTTTTACGCTCTGACTATCTTCCTGAGCGCTTTCCTGCTCTTTCAGGTTCAGCCACTCATCGCCAAGATGATCCTGCCGTGGTTCGGCGGCAGCGCCGCAGTTTGGGCCACCTGCCTCCTCTTCTTCCAGACGGTTCTGCTGCTCGGCTATGCTTACTCGCACGGCATCGTCGAGAAGCTCAAGCCCAAACAGCAGCGGATTCTGCATGTGGTCCTGCTCGGGTTGTGCCTCTTTGTTTTGCCCATCGTTCCGGGCACGGAGTGGAAACCCGCCGACCCTAGCGTTCCCGTCTGGCGTATTCTCGGTCTGCTCGGCGTCACGGTCGGTCTGCCCTACTTCGTGCTGTCCACCACAGGCCCCCTGGTCCAGGCATGGTTTGTCCAGGCGCGTCCCGGCGCGACGCCCTACCGGCTCTACGCTCTGTCGAATCTCGGCTCGATGCTCGCGCTCCTCACCTATCCGGTGCTGATCGAGCCGGCCTTTTCCCTGCGCCACCAGGCCTGGGGCTGGTCGATCGGTTTTGGATGCTTTGCGCTGCTGTGCGCCTGGACCGGCTGGAAAAGTCAGCGCGCCGCCTTGGACGCCGCGCCTGCAGGCGAGAACCCGGCGCCGAGCCTTTCAGCCGCCGGCGAAACGCCAGACGAGAGACCCTCCGGGAGCCTGCGCCTGTTCTGGGTCGCGCTGGCCGCCTGCCCGTCCATGTTGCTGCTATCGCTCACCAGCCATATGAGCATGGACGTCGCGCCGATCCCATTCCTTTGGGTTCTGCCGCTCGCGCTTTACCTGCTCAGCTTCATCCTGTGCTTCGACGCCCCCGGCTGGTACCGCCGCAAGCTGTTCCTCTGTCTTCTGCCTGTCGCCCTCGGCGTGACCGTCTGGCTGATGGGGACTCAGCCCGGCGCGCTGCCGAATGTCCGCATCACCATCGCGCTTTTCTCGTTGGCCTTCTTCCTCTGCTGCATGGTCTGCCACGGCGAGTTGTCCCGTTTGAAACCGCATCCGCGATATCTGACCAGCTTCTACCTGATGCTCGCGGTGGGCGGCGCCTGTGGCGGCGTCTTTGTGGCGCTGCTCGCGCCGGCCGTGTTCAACGCCTACCATGAGTTCCCCATTTCAGTCGGCCTCTGCGGTGCCATGACGCTCGGCGTGCTGTTTCGCGAGAAGGACTGGCCTTTCCGGCGCGACCTGCTCGGCTGGCCCGCCATCCTCGTCTTTACGCTGGCGGCCCTGCTGTTCGGTTTCCTGGGACGCATGATGCGCGACACGGTCAAGGGGAGCCTGTTCGTCGGACGCAATTTCTACGGCGAGCTCCGCGTCCGGCAGTACAACGGGTATTACGACTGGGAAGGCTATCGCAGCCTCGTCCATGGTTCCATCAATCACGGCGAGCAATACACCAATCCGGCCCGCCACAAAGAGCCCGTCACTTATTACTGCCCCGATACCGGCGTCGGCCGCTTCATGGCTGCCCGCGTCGTGGGATCGCCGCAGCGCGTGGCCCTGATCGGACTGGGCACGGGCACTCTGGCCGCCTACGCCCGCCCCGGCGATTTCTACCGCTACTACGAGATCAACCCCATGGTCCCGCGGATCGCGAACACGTACTTCACTTATCTGAAGGACGCCGACGCCCAGGTGGACATCATGCTGGGCGATGCCCGCCTGTCATTAGAACGGCAGCCGCCGCAGGACTACGACCTCATTGCCGTCGACGCCTTCTCGAGCGACGCCATCCCCATGCACCTGCTCACCCGCGAGGCGCTCCAGCTCTACTTCCGGCACCTCAAGGCGCGAGGCGTCCTCGCCGTGCACATCTCCAACCGCTATATCAATCTCCAGCCCGTGCTCGATCGCGGCGCCGCAGCGCTCGGCAAAGCGGCCCGCATCTTCGAAACTGAGGATAACGCGGAGGGTACCTGCTACGGCACCACCTGGGTGCTCATCGCTTCCGATCCATCTGTCTTTGCCGGTCCCGATTACGGCCCAGGACGTCCTTCGACGCCGGCCCCCTGGCTGCCGGTCTGGACCGACGACTACTCGAACCTCTACAAAGTTTTGAAATAGCGATCTCCCGCATCGCCTCTATTGCAGGGTCCGCGAGTCTCCTTCGTGCGGCTGCAGGCTGATCGCTCCGAAGGTCGCCTCGTACTGCTGTATGTTCTGCTGCAGCAGGTTGGACAACGCCTTCGTCTGCTGAGGGCTCAGGTAGATGCCCTGGAATTGTCGGATGTTTACCATTTCCGGCGAATTCTGCTGGATCGTGCCAAACAGCAGGAAGAAATCCCACAGGCTCGCGCGGACCTGGACGCTGTTCGCGTAGTGCTCACGATAATCGTTCGTGTTCTCGACCTGGACCATCGGCTGGGCGGCTTGGGGATGCATGGCCTCATCGTACACCGCACGGCCTGCCGGACGCGATCTGTATGCCTGCCTCGCTACTCAACCCTCATCCGCTGCTCCGCCGTTGGATCGTCTCGTTCTGGATGAGCGGCCGCGCCCAGAATCCCACCCCCAGCACCCAGCCGAAGGTCACGTACAGCACCATCATCCCCACCCGCAGTCCCAGCCAGTCTCCGAGTTGGCCGATGCACAGCGGCACCACCGCTCCTCCGGTGATCGCCGTGCACAGAATCCCCGCGAAGGCGCCGTGCGAGTGCGCCAGCGAGTTCAGCGCCAGCGAGTTGATCACAGGCCACATCACTGAGGCGAAGAAGCCCACGGCCGGGAACGCCAGCAGCGCCGTCTGTTTGTTCCCGAACAGTGCCGCGGTGAGTGCCGCCAGCGCGCCCAGCGTTGTCCCGATCAGCACCCGGCGGCTGTCCGCCACTTTCAGCAACACCATCCCCAGGGCGCAGCCAGCGGTGAGCAATCCCCAGAACCAGGCCACGGTCATGGCGCCGCCGGTTTGCGGGTCCACCTTGTGATACGTCAGCAGGAACTGCGAGATCCAGTTCGCCGTCCCCTGCTCGCAGCCGACATAGGCGAACATGCTGACAAAGTACAGCAGCACGATCCGGTTGCCGAACAGTCCTCGATACAGCTCCCACGAGCCGGCCCGCTCTTCCTCCGTGCGTTCAATCGCCGGAAAACGGAACAGCGCCACGCACGCCAGCATCGCCAGCGACAGCCCCCCGAATAGCCAGTACATCGAAACCCACGGCCAGCTCACTGGCGTCAGCATGGCCAGCAGCGCCGGCAACCCGTGCCTCGGCCCCGGGCGGCTCAACGCCCCGGCCACGTAGGAGTACACCTGAGGGCTCAGAAACGACGCTCCGCCGAACAGTAACTGCGCCAGGGCGCAGTTGAAGGCGAAATGCTCCTCTCCCCCGGCCACCCTCAGCAGCGGGTTGATCGCCACCTGCAGCACGGCCATGGCAACCCCGATCAGAAACACCGACAGCAGCGCCGTGCGATAGCCCGGCACGCAGGCCACCAGCATCGACCCGGCCAGTCTCAGCGCCCATGCGGCCAGAATCACCGGCTTCTCCCCGCTGCGCTCCACCAGCATCCCCGCGGGGATCGACATCACTCCGTACGCGATGAAGAACGAGAAGGGCAGCAGCGCCGCCGCCGTCAGGCTCAAGGAGAAGCTGCGGATCACGTCCGGGATGATC